>NZ_JBSHKH010000005.1:0-153076 GCF_053643595.1 Streptomyces sp. NPDC055506
TGACCGGTACTAATAGGCCGAGGGCTTGTCCTCAGTTGCTCGCGTCCACTGTGTTGGTTCTGAAACCACGAACAGCCCCACCCGTTTTGGGTGGTGTGGCGTTCACAGTTTCATAGTGTTTCGGTGGTTTTAGCGTTAGGGAAACGCCCGGTTACATTCCGAACCCGGAAGCTAAGCCTTTCAGCGCCGATGGTACTGCAGGGGGACCCTGTGGGAGAGTAGGACGCCGCCGAACTCCTTTTAGAGCTCTGGCTCTTGGGCACACAGCCCGAGAGCCAGAGCTTTTTTGCGTTGAGGTAAGGTCAGTGAGCATCGTTGGCACGTTTCCCACAGGAGGCCCCCGGGTGGAGGTTCAGGAGACTCGCGTCCAGACGGACCGTGTGCTCACCATCCCGAACATCCTCAGCATGGCTCGGCTCGTCGGCGTGCCCCTCTTCCTGTGGCTGATTCTGAGGCCTGAGTTCGGTGGGCCCAAGAGTGACGGCTGGGCCCTTCTGGTACTGGCCCTGAGCGGCATCAGCGACTACCTGGACGGCAAGCTCGCCCGGCGCTGGAACCAGATCAGCAGCCTCGGCCGGCTTCTCGACCCCGCGGCCGACCGGCTCTACATTCTCTCGACTTTGGTCGGTCTCACCTGGCGTGAGATTCTGCCCCTTTGGTTGACCGCTGCACTTCTGCTGCGAGAGCTGGTTCTGCTGGTGATGGTGGGTATCCTCCGCCGTCATGGCTATCCGCCGCCCCAGGTGAACTTCCTGGGCAAGGCCGCCACCTTCAACCTGATGTATGCCTTCCCGCTGCTCCTGCTCAGTGACGGAAGCGGGTGGATCTCGTCACTCGCTGCTATTTTCGGATGGGCGTTCGCTGGATGGGGTACAACGCTGTACTGGTGGGCAGGAGTCCTCTACGTGGTACAAGTCCGCCGCCTGGTCCGTGCGGACGCCATGGCCGACTGAACTTGCGGATTGGTCCCACCGTGGCTGTCCGATGGCCCGTGGTCGAAAAGTGGGGGACAATCCTCGCGGGGGAAGTCGGCTAGACCGTCGTCTCTTAGAGGAGGACGCTTCCGACATGAAGGCCGTCGTGATGGCCGGAGGCGAAGGCACGCGTCTTCGCCCCATGACCTCAAGCATGCCCAAGCCGCTCCTGCCCGTGGCCAACCGCCCGATCATGGAGCACGTTCTGCGGCTGCTCAAAAGGCATGGGCTCAATGAAACAGTTGTTACTGTCCAGTTCCTGGCCTCGCTCGTCAAGAACTACTTCGGTGACGGCGAAGAGCTCGGCATGGAGCTGACCTATGCCAATGAGGAGAAGCCACTCGGTACCGCCGGAAGCGTCAAGAACGCCGAAGAGGCATTGAAGGACGATGCCTTCCTCGTCATCTCCGGCGATGCTCTGACGGATTTCGACCTCACGGAGCTCATCAATTTCCACAAGGAAAAGGGTGCGCTGGTCACGGTTTGCCTGACGCGTGTTCCCAATCCGCTGGAATTCGGCATCACCATTGTCGACGAGGAAGGCAAGGTGGAGCGCTTCCTCGAGAAGCCCACCTGGGGCCAGGTCTTCTCCGACACGGTCAACACCGGCATCTACGTGATGGAGCCCGAGGTCTTCGACTATGTCGAGCCCGATGTGCCCGTCGACTGGTCCGGCGATGTCTTCCCGCAGTTGATGAAGGAAGGCAAGCCCGTCTACGGCTACATCGCCGAGGGGTACTGGGAGGACGTCGGCACGCACGAGAGCTATGTGAAGGCGCAGGCCGACGTCCTGGAGGGCAAGGTCGACGTCGACATCGACGGGTTCGAGATCTCGGCAGGCGTCTGGGTTGCCGAGGGCGCGGAGGTGCATCCTGACGCCGTGCTCCGCGGTCCTCTTTACATCGGGGACTACGCCAAGGTCGAAGCCGGCGCGGAGCTCCGTGAGCACTCCGTCGTGGGTTCCAACGTGGTGGTCAAGAGCGGCGCCTTTCTGCACAAGTCCGTCGTTCACGACAACGTTTACGTGGGGCCGCACAGCAATCTGCGCGGCTGCGTCGTCGGGAAGAACACCGACATCATGCGCGCCGCGCGGATCGAGGACGGGGCGGTCATCGGTGATGAGTGTCTGATCGGTGAAGAATCGATCGTTCAGGGCAATGTGCGGGTCTATCCGTTCAAGACCATCGAGGCCGGTGCATTCGTCAACACGTCGGTCATCTGGGAGTCCAGGGGGCAGGCGCACCTCTTCGGCGCCCGCGGGGTGTCCGGAATCCTGAACGTCGAGATCACGCCGGAGCTGGCCGTGCGGCTCGCCGGTGCGTATGCGACCACTCTGAAGAAGGGGTCGACCGTCACCACGGCCCGGGACCATTCGCGTGGCGCCCGGGCGCTGAAGCGGGCGGTGATCTCCGCGCTGCAGGCCAGCGCCATCGACGTACGGGATCTGGAGAATGTTCCGCTGCCCGTGGCCCGGCAGCAGACCGCGCGGGGCAGTGCGGGCGGGATCATGATCCGTACGACGCCCGGGGTGCCGGACTCCGTGGACATCATGTTCTTCGACGGGAACGGTGCCGACCTGTCGCAGGGCAGTCAGCGAAAGCTGGACCGCGTGTTCGCGCGGCAGGAGTACCGTCGGGCCTTCCCCGGTGAGATCGGGGATCTGCATTTCCCGGCCAGCGTCTTCGACTCGTACACCGGGTCGTTGCTGCGGAATGTCGACACGACGGGCATCTCCGAGTCCGGGCTGAAGGTCGTCGTGGACGCGTCCAACGGCAGCGCGGGACTCGTGCTGCCGTCTCTGCTGGGGAAGCTCGGTGTCGACTCGCTGACGATCAATCCAGGTCTGGACGAGTCGAGGCCGACGGAGACGGCCGACATGCGGCGGTCGGGGATGGTGCGTCTCGGGGAGATTGTGGCGTCCTCCGGTGCCGCCTTCGGGGTGCGGTTCGACCCGGTCGGTGAGCGGCTGTCCCTCGTCGACGAGAAGGGGCGCATCATCGAGGACGACCGGGCGCTCCTCGTGATGCTGGACCTCGTGGCCGCCGAGCGGCGTAGTGGCAGGGTCGCGCTCCCGGTGACCACGACCCGGATCGCCGAGCAGGTGGCGGCGTACCACGGGACCCAGGTCGAGTGGACGACTACCTCTCCCGACGATCTCACGCGCGTCGGTGGCGAGGAAGGGACGATCTTCGGCGGTGACGGCAAGGGCGGGTTCATCGTCCCGGAGTTCAGCAGCGTGTACGACGCCACCGCGGCCTTCGTACGGCTCATCGGGCTCGTGGCGCGGACACAGCTCACGCTCAGCCAGATCGACGCCCGGATCCCGCGGGCGCACGTCCTGAAGCGGGACCTGGCGACCCCGTGGGCTGTCAAGGGTCTCGTGATGCGGCGGGTCGTCGAAGAGGCCGGAGATCGCTTCGTGGACACCACGGACGGCGTGCGTGTGGTGGAGACCGACGGACGCTGGGTGATGGTGCTGCCCGATCCGGCGGAGGCCGTCACGCACCTGTGGGCCGAGGGGCCGGACGACGCCTCCGCGCAGGCCCTGCTGGACGAGTGGTCGGCGGTCGTGGACAGCGCCGGCCGGTAGAACGAGCTGCACGCGTGCGTGCCGGACAAGTGTCCCCAACGGGGCCTGTCCGGCACGCCGGTGGGGCCGTTCGGAGGTAGTGGCCGCGACGTGCGACGATGTGCGGCATGCCGCAGCAACCCCCCATTCGGAGCACACCGACGCGGCCCCGGCGCCCGGATGCGTCCATGTCGTTGCTCACCAACGTCATGGACCACAGCCTTGATGACGGATATGCCCAGGCCGCCGAGCGCAAGAAGGCCGCGGGCGACGCCGGCCTGCCGAAGACCCTCAGGGCGAAGCTGGGGCTCGCGGCGGGCCTGGTGCTCGCGGCCCTGGTCGTGACCGTGGGAGCGGCACAGGCGCGGGTCGTCGCACCGGTCGTCGCCAAGGAGCGGGAAGAGCTGGTCGACCGGATCGACCGGGAGAGCGAGGCGGCGGACAAGCTGGAGGACTCCGTCGACGAGCTGCGCGCGGACGTCAGCGCCCGGCAGCGCGAGGCGCTCAAGCACAGCGGCAGCGCCGGGTCCGATCTGGTGGGCATCATGTCGGGCGCCGCCGCGGTGCACGGTCCCGGTGTGAAGCTCGTGGTGAACGACGCCAAGGACACCGGTGCGGGCGGTAACGGCGACCCGCGCGAGGCCTCCGGGTTCTCGGACACCGGCCGGGTGCGTGACCGGGACATGCAGCGCGTGGTCAACGGGCTGTGGGAGTCGGGCGCCGAGGCCGTCTCCATCAACGGACAGCGGCTGACGGCGCTGTCCGCGATCAGGGCCGCGGGGGACGCGATACTGGTCGACAACAAACCGCTGGTGCCGCCGTACACGGTGCTCGCGGTGGGGGACGGGCAGCGGCTGAGCACGCGGTTCCAGAACAGCGCGGACGGGTTGTATCTGAACGCGCTCCAGGAAAGCTACGGCGTCAGGACAGCCATCTCCGCGGAGGACGACCTCCGGCTGCCCGCGGCACCGAGTGTGATCGTACGTACAGCACAGCCGAGCACTGAGAAAAGCGAGAAGGGCACATCGTGATCGCCGTACTGGGCCTCGTCGTGGGAGTCGTGGCCGGCCTGTTGGTCCGGCCTGAGGTTCCGGCGGTGGTCGAGCCTTATCTGCCGATCGCCGTCGTGGCGGCGCTCGACGCCGTCTTCGGCGGTCTGCGCGCCATGCTCGACGGCATCTTCGACGACAAGGTCTTCGTGGTGTCGTTCCTGTCGAACGTGGTCGTGGCCGCGTTGATCGTGTTCCTGGGCGACAAGCTGGGCGTGGGTGCCCAGCTGTCCACCGGTGTGGTGGTCGTCCTCGGTATCCGGATCTTCTCGAATGCCGCGGCGATCCGCCGGCACGTGTTCCGGGCGTGAGGCCGATGAGCGAGAAGGACGAGAAGCGCGCCGAGGACAACGGCGACACGCGCGGGGAGCAGCGCGGCGGCAGCGGCGAGGGCGGGAACCGGCTTCGCAAGGAGCTGCCTCAGGAGGTGGCCGCGGCGGAGCCCGCCACCCAGGACACCCCGGAACGTGAGCCGAGGCCCGAGCCCGAGCCCGTGGCCGCTCCGGATCCTGACCCGGAGCCGGAGGTGGCGCCGGAGCCGCGGCTGACCGGTCGGCAGCGGCTGGTGCAGGGGTTGTGGCCGCCTCGGGTCAGCCGGGCCCAACTCATCGTCGCGCTGCTGCTGTTCGGCCTGGGCTTCGGGCTGGCCGTGCAGGTGGCCTCGAACAGCGACAGCGACAGCGCCCTGCGCGGTGCGCGTCAGGAAGATCTTGTCCGCATCCTCGATGAACTGGATGACCGAACCCAGCGTCTTGAGGACGAGAAGCAAGGGCTCGAGAAGCAGCGGGACGAGCTGGAGAACAGCTCGGACCAGGCCGAGGAGGCCCGGAAGCAGACGATCGAGAAGGAGCGGCAACTCGGCATCCTGGCGGGCACGGTGGCCGCGCAGGGGCCCGGCATCACCATGACCATCGAGGACACGAAGGGGACAGTCGAGTCGGACATGCTGCTCGACGCGGTCCAGGAACTGCGTGCGGCGGGTGCCGAGGCGATCCAGGTGAACGGCGTTCGGGTCGTCGCCGGCACGTATCTCACGGATTCCGGCAAGGGGGTGAGCGTCGACGGGAACAAGATCAACGCGCCCTATCGTTTCAAGGTCATCGGCAGGTCGCAGGACCTCGAGCCGGCGCTCAACATCCCCGGAGGCGTGGTGCAGACTCTCGAGAAGGAACAGGCCATCGTCACCGTGGAGCGGTCGACCAAGATCGTCGTGGACGCCTTGCGAGCAGCGAAGCGGCCTGACTACGCTCGGTCGTCCTCCCAGTGAACCGGCGGTGCATGGGCGGCGTCCGGCGAGGGCATGAGGTTGCGGGGGGTCGGCGCACCGAATGGGTGGTGCGTGGTGGAAACTGTCTGGTGCAGACGGACGTTGTCAGGATGTCCGGGTCGGCCAGAGTGTTCAGTCAGGGTTCGTCCTGCCCCACGGGCGGGTCTGTTTCGGTCAAGGGGAATCGCCCGTGAAGTTGTTTGCGAAGTTGTTCGGCAAGAGCCCGCGAGAGGGCAGCGACAATGCGACCGCCCGTCATCGCGCACAGCCTGACGCGGAGGGCCAGCGGCCGCTGTTCCGGGACCAGGTCGGCGGTCCGGGCGGTGACGTTCCCGGAGGTCAGGGCGCGCCGTCGGTTGACCCTGCGCAGCCCGGCGGCATAGGTTTCGGGCAACCCTCAAGTGCGGGTGGAGGGTTTTCCGACCCGTATGCGTCCAATGCACCCGGTGGGCAGCCGCGGCAGGAGGATCCCATGTCGGCCCTGGTGTGTACGAGGTGCGGCAACCGCAACGCGGAGAACAGCCGCTTCTGTTCCAACTGCGGCGCGCCGCTGCGGGCGGGGGCGACGCCGGAGCGTCCGTCCGAGACGACCTCCACGATCTCCATCTCCGGACTCGAGGCCTATGACGCCGAGGCCACCGGCCAGACGCCTACGCCGACGCTGTCTCCCGAGGCTCAGGCGGCCGTGGACGCGCTGCCGGTGGGCTCCGCGCTCCTGGTCGTGCGCCGGGGGCCGAACTCGGGCAGCCGCTTCCTGCTGGACGGCGATCTGACCACGGCCGGCCGTCATCCGCAGAGCGACATCTTCCTGGACGACGTCACGGTCTCCCGGCGGCACGTGGAGTTCCGTCGTGGTCAGGACGGCTCGTTCACGGTGGCCGACGTGGGCAGCCTGAACGGTACGTACGTGAACCGTGAGCGGATCGACCAGGTCGCCGTGAGCAACGGTGACGAGGTGCAGATCGGCAAGTACCGGCTGGTCTTCTACGCCAGCCAGCGGGGCTACTGACCCGGACTGCCTCCGGGGAACCCCAGCGAAGGTCCGTCCGTCAGGGAAGGTCCATGCTTCATACACCGAGCGGCGGTGCCGGGCACGGCGCCGCCGCCACGGACAGTGGGCTGATGAGCATCGGCACGGTGCTGAACGCGCTGCGCGACGAGTTCCCCGAAGTCACCATCTCCAAGATCCGCTTCCTGGAGTCGGAGGGGCTCATCGAGCCGCAGCGGACCCCTTCGGGGTATCGCAAGTTCAGCGCCCGTGATGTCGAGCGCCTCGGGCACGTCCTGAGGATGCAGCGGGACCACTATCTGCCCCTGAAGGTGATTCGCGAGCACCTGGAGGCCATGGAGCGCGGTGAGGCCGTCCCGCTGCCGACCGTGGGCCGTCAGCGTGAGGGCGATTCCGCGCCCGAGCCTCCCGAGGGGCTGCCCACGGCTGCCAGGGTCGGGCGTGAGGAGCTGCTCGCCGCCGCCGGGGTGGACGAGGAGGAGCTCAGGGAGTGGGAGTCGTACGGTCTGGTCACTCCACTGGAGGACGGGGCGTACGAGGCGGAGGCGGTCACGGTGGCCGCGCTCGTCGCCGAGCTGGGGCGGTTCGGGATCGAGCCGCGGCACCTGCGGGTGATGAAGGCGGCCGCCGACCGTGAGGCAGGGCTCGTGGACCAGGTGGTGGCCCCGCTGAAGCGCCACCGGAACCCGCAGACCAGGGCTCATGCGGAGGCCCGTACCAAGGAGCTGGCGGGGCTCACGGTGAAGCTGCACGCCGCTCTGGTGCAGACGGCGCTCGGGGTGCGGCTGCCATGAGGTCGCCCGACGCGTGGGGGCCGGATCAGGCGCCTGATCCCTGCCCGACTACCCAAACGTCCCGAGCACGGCCTAGGGTTGCTGTGTGAACGAGCTCGATGTCGTAGGTGTCCGGGTCGAGATGCCCTCCAACCAACCGATCGTGCTGCTGCGTGAAGTGGGAGGCGACCGTTACCTCCCCATCTGGATCGGGCCGGGCGAGGCGACGGCGATCGCCTTCGCCCAGCAGGGCATGGCTCCGGCGCGGCCGCTGACCCACGACCTGTTCAAGGACGTGCTGGAAGCCGTCGGTCAGGAGCTCACGGAAGTGCGTATCACGGACCTGCGTGAAGGCGTCTTCTACGCGGAGCTGGTCTTCGCCAGCGGCGTCGAGGTGAGCGCCCGTCCGTCCGACGCCATAGCGCTGGCTTTGCGCACCGGGACGCCGATCTACGGGAGTGACACGGTGCTCGACGACGCCGGTATCGCGATCCCGGACGAGCAGGAGGACGAGGTGGAGAAGTTCCGCGAGTTCCTCGACCAGATCTCCCCGGAGGACTTCGGGAGCAGCAGTCAGTGAGCTCCGGAGGCCGGTGACTGCCGGCCGAGCGGGGAGCGGCAGCGGTCGTGAGACGCGTGGGCGGCCCGGCGGACGATGAGTCCGCGGCAGGGCCGCCGCCGTATGTGTGAGGGGTGAATTGCCCGCATGTGCCGGTGGCGAGTGAGAGCGTCACACGGCCCGTGCCGAAGGCATTCGGCTAGCCTTTCCCCGCGGTGGGGCACGGGAAACCACTCTTAGGGTGATTATCACTCGGCGTGGCGAGTGTGGCGATCGTTGACGCACCCCGGGTGACTGCCTACCGTCGAGAAGGCAGGTCAAGGACGGAGGTCGGCGTGAGAAGCAGCGGCGACGGTACGGCTGGGGGCGGCCCCGAGCGCAGTCTCAGGGTGAGTGGTCCGTACGCTCCCCCCGGCTCTCGGCTCCTTTCGGGCGGGGGGTATCCCCAGCCCGACGGTGCGGCCGAGCACGCTCCGCAGCGACCGTCGGCGGTGCCGAGCAGCGGAGGGACGACGTCCATGGCGTCCGAGCAGATCGGCTATCGCGGCCCCACGGCCTGCGCGGCCGCCGGTATCACCTACCGGCAGCTGGACTACTGGGCCCGCACCGGTCTCGTCGAGCCGAGTGTGCGCCCCGCCTACGGGTCCGGGACACAGCGGTTGTACAGCTTCCGGGACGTCGTCGTCCTGAAGATCGTCAAGCGGTTCCTCGACACCGGGGTGTCGCTGCAGAACATCCGCACGGCGGTCCAGCACCTCAGGGAACGCGGTTTCCGCGACCTGGAGCGGATGACGCTGATGAGTGACGGTGCGACGGTCTACGAGTGCACCTCGCCGGACGAGGTCCACGCTCTGCTCCAAGGGGGGCAGGGCGTCTTCGGGATCGCCGTGGGTGTCGTGTGGCGGGACGTCGAGAGCGCGCTGTCCCAGCTGCACGGGGAGCGGATCGACACCGGCGAGACCCTGGTCGGGCCCAATCCGGCGGACGAGCTGGCGCGGCGGCGGAACCGGGCCGTCTGACCCGCTGGGCGGTGCGGTGTGCGTGCCGCGGAAGTAGGCGGGACGTTTCCGTGCCGGGCCGCAAGCGGTGTCTGCCGGATTGGTCGGGGCGGTTCGGCACGGCGTCGTCGGTGCGTTGTCAGTGGCGTAGGGCAGCATCGGAGTTGTGAGAACCGCGCCCACGATCCTGCATCTCGACATGGATGCCTTCTTCGCCTCGGTCGAGCAGGCGTCCAAGCCGAGCCTGCGCGGGAAGGCCGTGGTCGTGGGCGGACTCGGGCCGCGGGGTGTGGTCGCGACCGCGTCGTACGAGGCCCGGGTCTTCGGGGTGCACTCGGCGCTGCCCATGGCGCAGGCCCGGCGGCTCGCGCCCAACGCCGCGTATCTCGTGCCGCGCTTCGGGTTCTACCGGGCGATCAGCGAGCGGGTGATGGAGCTGCTGCGGGCCCTTTCACCGCTGGTGGAGCCGTTGAGCCTGGACGAGGCGTTCGTGGACCTGGAGGCCGGTGGGGCGGCCTGGGACGAGCGGTCGGCGCGGCTGGCCGGGGTGAAACTGCGTGCGGACATCCGGGCCGTCACGGGACTCACGGGGTCGGTGGGGCTGGCCGCGTCCAAGATGCTCGCGAAGATCGCCTCGGAGCAGGCCAAGCCCGACGGGCTGGTGTTGATCGAGCCGGGGACGGAGCGGGCCATGCTGGGGCCGATGTCGGTGCGGACCCTGCCGGGGGTCGGGCCGGCCACGGGCGACCATCTTCGGCGGGCCGGGATCACCACGGTCGAGGAGATCGCCGAGGCGGGTGAGGACGAGCTGGTCCGGCTGCTGGGGAAGGCGCACGGGCACGGGCTCTACGCCATGGCCCTGGCGCGGGACGACCGGCCCGTGGTGGCGGAGCGGGAGGCGAAGTCGGTGTCGGTCGAGGACACCTACGACGTGGACATCCACGACCGGCTGCGGGTCGGGCTGGAGGTGCGGCGGCTCGCCGACCGCTGTGTGCGGCGGCTGCGCGAGGCCGGGCTGTCCGGGCGGACCATCGTGCTGAAGGTGCGGCGGTACGACTTCTCGACGCGCACCCGTTCCGAGACGCTGCGGGGGCCGACGGACGATCCCGGGGTGATCCGTGAGGCGGCGGCCAGACTGTTGGACTCGGTCGACACGACGGGCGGTGTGCGGCTGCTCGGGGTGGGCGTGAGCGGGCTCGCCGACTACACACAGGAGGACCTGTTCGCGCAGGCGGCCGGTCAGCGGGCGGTCGCGGAGGGCCCGGTCGAGGAGCACGCCGCGGGGCCGGTCGAGGAGCAGCCCGCGCCGGCCGAGCGGCGTTGGCCCGCCGGGCACGATGTGCGGCACGCCGGGTTCGGGCACGGGTGGGTGCAGGGCAGCGGCCTGGGGCGGGTCACCGTGCGGTTCGAGACGCCCGACTCGGAGCCCGGGCGGGTGCGGACCTTCCGGGTCGACGATCCGGAGCTGGAGCCGGCGGATCCGTTGCCTCTGGTGTTACGAGAGCCGGAGGGGGGCGATGGGCCGGATGGTGACTCCGGGGGTGTGGGGCTGCGCTCCGCCGCCCCTTAGGCGGCTCGCCAGGGGCTTCAGGCCGTCTCGTCGGTGCCTGCCAGTTTGCCGAAGTCGTGGTCCTGGAGCGGGGGAGGGGCGGCGACGTCGAGGCCGTAGTGGTGGTAGAGCTGCAGTTCCTGCTCCGGGGAGAGGTGACGGCCCACACCGAAGTCGGGGGCGTCCTTGATGAGGGCGCGGTCGAAGGGCACGTGGAGGGCGCCGTCGATCAGTTCGCTGGGCTCGAGGGGGACGAAGGCGTCCCGGCTGAACAGGCCGGTCCGTATGGCCGCCCACTCCGGCACGCCGGTGGCGTCGTCGAGGTACACCTCGTCGATCGTGCCGATCCTGGTCCCGTTGCGGTCGAACGCCTTGCGGCCGATCAGGTTGCGCGGATCGATATCGGTTCGCACGGGCCCTCCACATGGTCGCAACTCATCCGTAACCACTACAAAACGGCACAATCGAGGAGGCGGCCACTCGAAGGTTCGTGCGTGGGACGCGCTGGTAGGCTGACAACGGCTGCTGACCCCGTGCGGGAGAGTCCTCCAGACACCATCGGAGGCGCCGAAGGAGCAAATCCTCCCCGGAATCTCTCAGGCTCACGTACCGCACGGACGAGGTCACTCTGGAAAGCAGGGCGGATGTCACGGCTTCCGCTCTCACCGACGGTGAAAGCCGGAGGCCTTCGGGCGATCCGGTGAAGCTCTCAGGTTGACATGACAGAGGGGGAGGCCGTCCGGGTACCCGTGCCGTGGTGCCCCTCGAAGGTCGTGTCAGACCAGGAGGCCTCCGCATATGACCGCCCATCGCATTCCGCTCTCCGAGCTCGAAGAGGCAGTCCCCTTCGAGCAGCGCCACATCGGCCCCGACCACGAGGCGTGCGCCAAGATGCTCGCGCACGTCGGCTACGGCTCGCTGGACGAGCTGACGGCCGCCGCCGTCCCGGCCGTGATCAAGAGCGCCGAGGCACTGGACCTGCCGGGCGCCCGCAGCGAGGCCGAGGTGATCGCCGAGCTGCGCTCCCTCGCCGACCGCAACCAGGTCCTCGGCTCCATGATCGGGCTCGGCTACTACGGCACGTTCACGCCGCCGGTGGTCATGCGCAACGTCATGGAGAACCCGTCCTGGTACACGGCTTACACGCCCTACCAGCCGGAGATCTCGCAGGGCCGGCTCGAGGCGCTGCTCAACTTCCAGACCATGGTCGCCGACCTGACCGGACTGCCGACCTCCGGCGCCTCCCTGCTCGACGAGGGCACCGCTGCGGCCGAGGCCATGGCCCTGTCGCGGCGGCTGGGCAAGAACAAGAAGGGCCTGTTCCTGGTCGACGCGGACGCGCTGCCGCAGACCATCGCCGTGATCGAGACCCGGGCCGAGCCGACCGGAGTCGAGGTCGTCGTCGCCGATCTCAGTGCCGGCATCCCCGCCGAGATCGCCGAGCGCGAGATCAACGGCGTGCTGATCCAGTACCCGGGCGCCTCCGGAGCCGTACGGGACATCAAGCCGGTCATCGACCAGGCGCACGAGCTCGGGGCGCTCGTCACCGTCGCCGCCGATCTGCTCGCGCTGGCCCTGCTGAAGTCGCCCGGGGAGCTCGGCGCGGACATCGCGGTCGGGACGACACAGCGGTTCGGTGTGCCGATGGGCTTCGGCGGACCGCACGCCGGTTACATGGCCGTCGGGGAGAAGATGGCGCGCAGCCTGCCCGGGCGGCTCGTCGGCGTGTCCGTGGACGCCGACGGGAACAAGGCCTACCGGCTGGCGCTGCAGACGCGTGAGCAGCACATCCGTCGTGAGAAGGCCACCAGCAACATCTGTACCGCCCAGGTGCTGCTCGCCGTGATGGCCGGCATGTACGCCGTGTACCACGGGCCCGAGGGCCTCAGGAGCATCGCGCGGCGCACCCACCGGTACGCCACGGTCCTCGCCGCCGGGCTCGCGAACGGCGGTGTCGAGGTCGTGCACGGCGCCTACTTCGACACCCTGACCGTGCGTGTCGAGGGCCGGGCCGCAGAGGTCGTGACCGCCGCGGAGCGGAACGGGGTCAACCTGCGTCTCGTCGACGCCGACCTGGTCTCGATCTCCTGCGACGAGACCACGACGCGGGCCCAGCTGCGTGCCGTATGGGCCGCGTTCGGGGTCGAGGGTGTCGTCGAGGCGCTGGACGCCGCAACGGAGGACGGGCTTCCGGGCGCCCTGCTGCGGTCCGACGAGTACATGACGCACCCGGTCTTCCACCAGTACCGCTCCGAGACCGCCATGCTGCGCTATCTGCGCCGGCTGGCCGACCGTGACTACGCGCTCGACCGCGGCATGATCCCGCTGGGCTCCTGCACCATGAAGCTCAACGCGACCACGGAGATGGAGCCGGTCACCTGGCCCGAGTTCGGGCAGCTGCACCCGTTCGCCCCCGCGGCGCAGGCCGAGGGCTACCTCACGCTCATCCACGAGCTTGAGGAACGTCTTGCCGAGGTCACCGGGTACGACAAGGTGTCCCTCCAGCCGAACGCCGGCTCGCAGGGCGAGCTGGCCGGTCTGCTCGCCGTACGCGGGTACCACCGGGCCAACGGGGAAGCGCAGCGCACCGTGTGCCTGATCCCGTCGTCCGCGCACGGCACCAACGCCGCGAGCGCGGTGATGGCGGGCATGAAGGTCGTCGTCGTGAAGACCGCGGAGGACGGCGAGATCGACGTCGAGGACCTGCGGGCGAAGATCGAGCAGCACCGTGACGAGCTGGCCGTGCTGATGATCACCTACCCGTCCACGCACGGAGTGTTCGAGGAGCACGTCTCCGAGATCTGCGCGCAGGTGCACGAGGCGGGCGGGCAGGTCTACGTCGACGGGGCCAACCTCAACGCGCTCGTGGGGCTCGCCAAGCCGGGGCACTTCGGCGGGGACGTCTCGCACCTGAACCTGCACAAGACCTTCTGCATCCCGCACGGCGGCGGCGGGCCCGGCGTGGGCCCGGTGGCGGTGCGTGAGCACCTCGCGCCGTATCTGCCGAACCATCCGCTGCAGCCCGAGGCGGGCCCGGAGACCGGGGTCGGCCCCATCTCCGCGGCGCCGTGGGGCTCGGCCGGCATCCTGCCGATCTCCTGGGCGTACGTCCGGCTGATGGGCGGCGAGGGGCTGAAGCGGGCCACGCAGGTGGCCGTGCTCAGCGCCAACTACATCGCCAAGCGCCTCGAGCCGCACTACCCGGTGCTCTACACCGGCCCCGGCGGGCTCGTCGCGCACGAGTGCATCATCGACCTGCGGCCGCTGAACAAGGCGACCGGCGTGAGCGTCGACGACGTCGCCAAGCGGCTGATCGACTACGGCTTCCACGCGCCGACGATGTCGTTCCCGGTGGCCGGGACGCTGATGATCGAGCCGACCGAGTCGGAGGACCTGGCCGAGCTGGACCGGTTCTGCGAGGCGATGATCGCCATCCGCGCGGAGATCGAGAAGGTCGGCTCAGGCGCATGGCCTGCCGACGACAACCCGCTGCGGGGCGCCCCGCACACCGCCGGCGCGCTCGCGGGGGAGTGGGAGCACGCCTACAGCCGTGAGGACGCGGTCTTCCCGGCCGGGGTCACGGCCTCCGACAAGTACTGGCCGCCGGTGCGCCGCATCGACCAGGCCTTCGGCGACCGGAACCTGGTGTGCTCCTGCCCGCCGCTGGACGCGTACGAGGACTGATCGACCGACCGGTCAGAGGGAGGGGCTCCGCTGATGCGGGGCCCCTCCGTCGTGCGGAGGCTCTCTCCGTCATGCGACCGCGAGTGACACCTCGGTCGACTTGATCAGGGCGATGACGGGGGTTCCGGCCGACAGGTGGAGATCGTCCGCGGCGTCCCTAGTGATCGCCGCCGTCAGTTCGCCGCCCTCGACGGTGATCCGGACGGAGGCCATCGCGTCGCCGGCCGCGATGCCCGTGACCGTACCGGGGAGCCGGTTGCGGATGGACAGGCCCGCGACGGGGGCGGTGGCCAGCGCGACCTCCGTCGACTTCACCAGGGCGCGTACGGCGGTGCCCGGGGTGAGACCGAGGTCGTCGGCGCCCTGGCGGGTGATCGCGGCGGTGAGGTCCTGTCCGCCGGTGAGGCGGACCCTGACCGTCGCCATGGCCTCGCCCGGCGTGACGGCGGTGACGGTGCCGGGGAGCTGGTTGCGGATGCTCAGGCTCATGGGTGCACGGTAGCCCGGTGAGTCCCCTGCGCCGGGTACGCGGGTGTTTGCGTCGCCTTGACCGTCGCCCAGACCGGTGCACCGGGGCGCAGATCGTCAGCCGACGTGGACCCTCGGGCGCCGCTTCCGGTCGCGTTCCGCCTCGCGCAGGACCTCGCGTGTCACCGGGGCGACCTCGCCCTGGCCGAACAGGAAGAAGCGCAGGAGGTTGGTGAAGGGTCCGCCCTCGGTCCACTCGAAGTAGATGTGCGGGGTGCACCCGGTCAGGTCTCGGGCGTGCAGGAGCAGGGCTGCCAGCGCGTTGGGGACGGAGGAGGACTCCAGGGTCAGGACGCGGTAGCGGCCGTGGAGCACCTCGCCGCGGACGGTCAGGCTCGCCTCGAACTCCGACGGGTCGGTGACCGTCACCTCGACGAAGACGAAGTCCTCCTGCCCGGGCACGTCGTTGTCCTGCCGGATCTGCTCGATCTTGTCCCGGTACTCCGCGATGTCGCGCCGGTCGGGCTCGTTGGCGATGAACCGCATCCTGCGGCTGGCCATGTCCCGGACGAAGCGTTCCGCCATGGCGTCCAGCGACACGCTGGTCACGCGCAGTTCGAACGCCCGGGCCAGCCGCGACAGCAGGGAGACCAGAATGATCCCGGCGATGAAACAGGCACCGATCTTCACGCCGTCCGGGCGCTCGATGACGTTGAGCACGGTCGTGTAGAGGAACACCGCGGAGATGACCGCGAAGCCGATGGTCCAGTTCCGCTGCCGGGCCTTGCGAGCGGCGATGGTCACCGCGATCGCGGCGGAGCTGATGAGGACCAGCACACCGGTGGCGTAGGCGCCGCCCTGCGCGTTGACGTCGGCGTCGAAGATCCAGGTGACCAGGAAGGCGATCAGGGTGAAGACGATGACCATGGGGCGTACGGCGCGGGCCCAGTGCGGGGCCATGCCGTAGCGGGGGAGGTAGCGGGGCATCAGGTTGAGCAGGCCGGCCATCGCGGAGGCGCCGGCGAACCACAGGATGGCGATCGTCGAGACGTCGTAGACGGTGCCGAAGGCGTTGCCCAGGTAGTCGTGCGCCAGATAGGCCAGGGCGCGTCCGTTGGCCTGGCCGCCCGCCTCGAACTCCTTCTCCGGGATGAGGAGCGTGGTGATGAAGCTGGTCGTGATGAGGAAGACGCTCATGATGAGAGCGGCCGTGGTGAGCAGCTTCTTCGTGTCCCGGATGCGGCCCTTCGGGTTCTCCTCCGTGTCGCCGGCGTCGCCCTTGACGTGCGGCATCACGGCGACCCCGGTCTCGAATCCGGACAGGCCGAGGGCCAGCTTCGGGAAGACCAGCAGGGCGACGCCGATCATGACGAATATGTTGCTGTGCTGGGTGGTGAGCGCGCTGGACCAGTCGGTGATCACATGACCGGCGGTGACCACGTGGTAGAGGCCGACGACCACCACGACCGCGTTCAGCGCGAGGTAGGCGCCCACCAGGGCGACCGCCACGCCGATGGCCTCCAGGAAGCCCTTGAGGAACACCGCCCCGAGCAGCGCGACCAGGATCAGGGTGATCAGCAGCTGCTTGTCGTGCAGGGCGCTGTTCAGGTGCGGGTTCTCCACCAGGTGCGTGGAGGCGTCGGCGGCCGACAGGGTGATGGTGATCAGGAAGTCGGTGGCGGCGAAGCCCAGCAGGGTCAGCACGAACAGCTTGCCCTGCCAGAAGGAGAGCAGCCGCTCCAGCATCGCGATCGAGCCCTCGCCGTGGGGGCTCTCCTCGGCCACCCGGCGGTAGACCGGCAGGGCGCCCGCCAGCGTGACGATCACCAGCACGATCGTCGCGATCGGCGAGAGCAGTCCAGCGGCGAGGGCCGCGATGCCCGGCTGGTAGCCGAGCGTGGAGAAGTAGTCGACGCCGGTCAGGCACATCACCCGCCACCAGGGCTGGCCCTTGTGCGGGGGCTCCGGTTCGGCGTGGGGTCCGGTGTGGCCGCCGCCCTTGCCCATGTCGGACAGGCCCTCCAGCATCCAGGCGCGCAGGCGACCGGGTGGGGAGGGCTCCGTACGGCTCGGTGGCAGGTGCTCAGTGGTGGCCATCGAAGGTGCTCCCGAGAGGCGGCGCAGGGTGATTCCGGCCATCACTGGACGGCCCGATCAGCGTAAGCGGAGCGTGACGTCATGGCCCTCGGATGAGGCGGCTGAGCGCGTCAAGCTTCCGTTAAGACTCTGCGTCGGGCGCCGCCGGTCGGGGTGCCGGGGATGTGAAACGCGAGCTGAGGACGGGTGGGACGGCTGTCGAGCCGCCCGTCCGTGCGCCGGTGCGGTGCCCGCGGCCGGCCCGTATCCGAACACCCTGTGTGATCGAGGGTCGACTAGGTTCCGTAAGGTTCGTTGAGCAGCTCGAATGTTTCGCCCTCATCGTCCGCCTTCGCCTCGGGGATCGATTCACCGTGTACGAGGGGTTGTCACCCTTTGGCTGCTGTCTCTAGGGTGCGGCAACGACGCATCTTTCTGTAGTTCATCCGAAACTTTCGAGGAGCATGATGGGCGACCCGGCACTGTCCCGCCGCGGCTTCCTGGCGGCCTCCGCCGTGGCCGGTCTGGGGATGACGGCACTGACCGCATGCGGCGGGGACTCGGACGGAGGGTCCTCGGGGACGACCACGATCGAATGGTGGAACATCTCCACCACCGAGCCGGCGAAGGGGGTCTGGGCCGCCCTGGCCCGCAAGTTCGAGGCACAGAACCCCAAGGTCAAGGTAAAGATCGTCCAGCTGGAGAACGACGCCTACAAGTCGAAGATGACGGCTCTGACCTCCTCCGGGAAGCTGCCCGACATCTTCCACACCTGGGGCGGCGGCGTGCTGAAACAGCAGGTCGACGCCGGACTCGTCGAGAACCTCACGGACAGCACCAAGCCGTGGGGCGACGCCCTGCTCCCGGTCGCCAGGGAGCCGTACCTGCTCGACGACCAGGTCTACGGCATCCCGTTCGACATCGGCATGATCGGCTTCTGGTACAACAAGGCCCTCTTCGAGAAGGCCGGCATCAGCGCGCCCCCGACCACGTGGGCCGGCTTCCTCGACGCCGTACGGAAGCTGAAGTCCGCCAAGGTCACGCCTCTCGCCCTGGCAGGCAAGGAGAAGTGGCCCGGCATGTACTACTGGGCCTACCTCGCGATGCGCACCGCCGGTGCCGACGCGCTGCAGAAGGCCTACGAGGCCAAGGACTTCACCGGCGCCCCCTTCGTCGAGGCGGGAGAGCACCTCGACGAACTCGTCGGCCTCCAGCCGTTCCAGAAGGGCTACCTCGGCGCCGCCTACTCCACGCCCACCGGCCAGGCCGCGACCGTCGGCAACGGCAAGGCCGCCATGGAGCTCATGGGGCAGTGGGCCCCCGTGGTGCAGGCCGACGCGGGCAAGGGCCTTGGCAAGGACCTCGGCTTCTTCCCGTTCCCCGCGGTCGAGGGCGGCAAGGGCGCCCTCACCGAGGTGTTCGGCGGTGGCGGCGGACACGCCCTGCGCCGGGGCGCCCCGCAGGCGGCCGTCGACTTCCTGAAGTTCTTCGCGTCCGAGGCCACCGACCTGGAGCTGGTCAAGAAGACCGGTGTCCTCCCTGTGGTCCCGGCGGCCGAGAGCGCCATCGCCGACCCCAACATCAAGGCCGTACAGGAGCAGTTGAAGAAGGCCACCGGCTTCCAGCTCTATCTCGACCAGGCTTACGCGCCCGCCGTCGGCCAGGAGGTCAACGACAGCGTCGCCGCGCTCATCGCCGGCTCCAAGTCCCCCGGGCAGGTCGCTCAGTCGATCACCAGGACCGCGAAGGAAGAGCAGTAGCCGGCGATGACCTCCACGTTCCTGCCGGACAAACGGACCGGCCCCGATGCCGGGCGGCTTCCGCCCCCGACCGCGGACCGGGCCCGGAGCCGGGCCCGCAGACGCGCGCTGAACTGGCTGACCGCGACCGGCTTCCAGCTGCCCGCCCTGGTGCTGTTCATGGGGCTCGTGCTGCTGCCGATGCTGTTCGCGCTGTACGCCGCGTTCTTCCGCTGGGGCGGCTTCGGCATGCCCTCCGACTACATCGGCGGCGAGAACTTCACCCGGCTCTTCCAGGACGAGATCTTCCTGGGCGACCTGTGGCGCTGTCTGGTCCTCGTGGTGCTGTCGCTCGTCCTGCAACTGCCCTTCGCGCTCGCCATCGCCGTCCTGCTCAACCAGCGGATGCGCGGCCGGGCGGTCTACCGGATGCTGTTCTTCGCTCCCTACGTCCTGTCCGAGGCGATCACCGGGATCCTGTTCGGCATGATCTTCGCCCCGGACGACGGCTTCGCCGACCAACTCCTCGGCAAGGTCGGGCTGGAGGGGCTGGGCGGGGAGTGGTTCGCCGATCCGTCCACGGTCATGGCGACCCTGTTCCTGGTCATGACCTGGAAGTACTTCGGCTTCCACATGATGCTGTACCTCGCCGGACTCCAGGCCGTCCCGAAGGAGCTGACCGAGGCGGCGCTCATCGACGGGGCCGGTCCCTGGCAGCGCTTCCGCAGCGTGACGCTGCCGCTGCTCGCGCCCACCCTGCGCATCAGCGTCTTCCTGTCGGTCATCGGGGCCATCCAGCTCTTCGACCTGGTGTGGGTGACCACCGCGGGCGGTCCCGACCACCACTCCGAGACCATGGCCGTGACCATGTTCCAGTACGGCTTCAAGCGCTACCAGGTCGGCTACGCCAGCGCGATCAGCGTGGTCATGTTCGGCATCAGCCTCGTCTTCGCCCTCGCCTACCAGCGGTTCGTGCTCCGGCGCGATCTGGAAGGGGCCACCACGACCATGCGGGGTGATGGAAAGTGACGACCAGCCGAAAGTCCCGCAGGGGCGGGAGTGTGCCTCTGCACCTCGTTCTGGTCGTCGTCGGCGCGGTCATGGCCGTCCCCCTGCTCTACGCCGTTCTCTCCGGCTTCAAGTCCACCGATGAGCTGTCCCGCAACCCGGTCGGCCTGCCCGAGTCGTGGGTGACCTCCAACTACACCCAGATCCTCGGCTCGGGTGACTTCTGGCGGCTGATCGGCAACAGCACGCTGATCGCGGTGGGCACGACCGTCCTGGTCGTCGCGGTCTCCGCGCTGTCGGCCTTCTCCTTCGCGCGCTTCGCCTTCCGTGGCCGGGAGGTGCTGTTCACGCTGTTCACGATGGGGCTGATGTTCCCGTTCGCGGTCGCGGCCCTGCCGCTGTTCCTGCTGCTGCGCTCGCTGGGCCTGCTGGACAATCCGCTCGGGGTGATCCTCCCGCAGGCGGCCTTCGGACTGCCGATGACCATCATCATCCTTCGCGGCTTCTTCCGGCAGATCCCCGGTGAGCTGGAGGAGGCGGCCACGCTCGACGGGTGCAGTTCGTTCGGCTTCTTCTGGCGGGTGCTGCTGCCCATGGCGCGGCCCGCGCTCGGCACGGTCTCGGTGCTGGCCGTCGTCACCAGCTGGAACAACTTCTTCCTGCCGCTGCTGGTGTTCACCGACGCTCAGTGGTGGACGCTGCCGATCGGAGTGCAGCAGTTCCAGGGGCAGTACTCCGCGGAGTACGCCAAGGTCTTCGCCTATCTGGTGCTGGCCATGGTCCCCGCACTCGCCTTCTACTCGGTCGCCGAGCGGCAGCTCGTCGGCGGCCTCACCGCCGGCGCCACCAAGGGGTGACGCGCTGGCGGACGTACGGCTACCCACATATCCGCAACGTGAGGAGTCGCACCATGCGCATGAACCGTCTCAGACTTGTCGGCGTCGTCGCCGCCGCCCTGGTCGCGGTCACCGTCCCGGCCGCCCAGGCTCAGGACGAGCAGCCCACCCTCGCCGACCTCGCCCAGCGGCACGGGCGCTACTTCGGCAGCGCGACCGACAACCCCGAGCTCGTCGACGCGCCGTACAAGGCATTGCTCGGCAGCGAGTTCGACCAGATCACGCCCGGCAACGGCATGAAGTGGTACGCGACCGAGCCGCAGCAGGGCGTGTTCGACTTCTCCGAGGGCGACGAGATCGTGAACCTCGCCCGCGCCAACCGGCAGAAGGTGCGGGGCCACACCCTGGTCTGGCACAGCCAGCTGCCCGGGTGGCTCACGGGGCGGGAGTGGACGGCGCCGGAGCTGAGGGCCGTGCTGAAGAAGCACGTCCAGGCCGAGGTACGGCACTACCGGGGCAAGGTGTTCGCCTGGGACGTCGTCAACGAGGCGTTCAACGAGGACGGTACGTACCGCGAGTCGGTCTTCTACAAGACGCTCGGGCCCGGGTACATCGCCGACGCGCTGCGCTGGGCGCACCAGGCCGACCCGCGAGTGAAGCTGTACCTCAACGACTACAACATCGAGGGGATCGGCCCGAAGAGCGACGCCTACTACAAGCTGGCCAAGGAGCTGAAGGCCAAGGGCGTCCCGCTGCACGGCATCGGCCTCCAGGCCCACCTCGCCCTCCAGTACGGCTATCCCACCACCCTGGAGGACAACCTCCGCCGCTTCTCCCGGCTCGGCCTCGACACGGCGCTCACCGAGGTCGACGTACGGATGCTGCTGCCCGCGACCGAGGAGAAGCTGGCACAGCAGGCCGAGTGGTACCGGGACCTGACCGAGGCGTGTCTGGCGGTACGCCGGTGCGTCGGCATCACCCTCTGGGACTACACCGACAAGTACTCCTGGATCCCGCCTTTCTTCCCGGGCGAGGGCGCGGCCCTGCCGTGGGACGAACAGCTCAGGCCGAAGCCGGCGTACTTCGCGCTGCGTGAGGCGCTTGGGGGGAGGTAGCAGGGGGGCCGTCAGGCTCGCTCTGGCGGTGGCAGCGTGCTGGATCGCACCACCAGGTCCGTTCCCAGTTCCACCCGTGGGGAGTCCGGTTGTTCGTCGTGGGTCAGGCGGAGGACCGTGCGGGCGGCCAGTTTGCCCATGTCGGCCAGGGGCTGGCGGATCGTGGTCAGTGGGGGAGCCGACCAGCGGACTTCCGGAAGGTCGTCGAAACCGACCACGCTCATGTCCTGCGGCACCCGCAGCCCGCGCCGCCGCAGTGCCTCGATCGCGCCGAGTGCCATCTGGTCGCTGGCCGCGAACACGGCGGTCGGCGGCTCGGGCAGGTCGAGCAGGGTGTTGCAGGCGGTGAAGCCGGACTCGGGGCGGAAGTCGCCGGGGACGACGAGGGACGCGTCCAGCGCGACACCGGCGCCTTCGAGGGCCGCCCGGTAGCCGTCCAGCCGGGCCCGGGAGCACAGCAGGCGCGGCGGGCCCGCGATCAGGCCGATCCGGCGGTGGCCGAGGGACAGCAGATGCTCGGTGGCGGCCATGCCGCCGGACCAGTTCGCGGCGCCGATCGTGGGCGCGTCCAGGGCGGGGGAGCCTGCCGGGTCGACGACGACCAGCGGGACGCCGAGGATCCGCAGCTCCTCGTGGAGCACCGGCTCCAGCGCCGACGTGACGAGGATGACGCCGTCGGAGGCACGGGCCCGGAGGTTGCGCATCCACTCGCGGGCGTCGCCCGACCGCCCGTGGATGGCCGACACCACCGTGCCGACCCCGGCCGCGTGCGCGACCTCCTCCACCCCGCGGATGATCTCCACGGCCCACGGACTGTCGAGATCGTTGAAGACCAGGTCGAGCAGGGCCGCACGGGTGCCCGGGGCCGCGGGGCGCTTGCGGTAGCCGTGCCGGCGGAGGAGTTCCTCGACCCGGGCCCGGGTCTGCGGCGACACGTCGGACCGGCCGTTGACGACCCGGGACACGGTCGGCACGGACACGCCGGCCTGCCGGGCGATCTCCGTGATCGTGACCCTGCCCTCGGCGTCGGCCTCACGTGCTGCCACTTGCCCCACCTCCGTCGACGGGTGACCGCGAAACTTCCAGGAGTCTTCCGGAAAACGGGCATCCGTGGGAAGGCGTACGAGCCAGGGACGGGAAGTCGCGGCGGGTGACGGGGAGTGACGACCCCCGGACATGCGTCGGGGCCGGTTCGCAGGGTCTCCTGCGGCCGGCCCCTCATATCTGTGAACGGGCGTCACCCCGCCCGGCGGCCCTCAGGCAGCCGTCATCACCTGGCTGCCGGCCAGCGGACGGTGCGGGGCGATGATCCGGCCGTCCGGCAGAAGCTCACCGGTGTCCTCGAAGAGCACCACACCGTTGCACAGCAGGCTCCACCCCTGCTCCGGGTGGTGCGCCACGAGACGGGCGGACTCCCGGTCGGCGGATTCGGCTGTCGGGCATGTTGTCTGGTGCTGGCACATGGGTGGGATCTTTCGCTCTGTCGTGATGGGTGAGGTGACTGAGTTGTCTGAGTCGGTCGTCGTGTCTGTTCCGCGGCTAGAAGTGTCGTTCATGGCCGCCCCCCGTGATAAGTGGTCGGAACCCAGTGTTGCCCCACGGGCGTCATTCCGCAGGGATTTCGCGGCACCGCTTCTCACAGATTCATGACGCGTCACCCGCGCGGACGGTTCATCCCAACTGGGCTGTCACTTCGGGTGGTTCGCAGTGGCCGGATAGGGCTAGTCACGTCGGGTCCAGGGTCATTTCCGGCTCGTACGAGCTATTGAGTGCTCGTACGAGCGATAAAAGTCCCGCACCCCGTCGCCGGGAATTCGGTGACGGGGCGCGGAACGCTTCACGTGGGGTGTTTCAGGCGGGTGAGCCGAGCAGTCGCGTGGGAGTGGCCCGGTGGGTCAGCACCGGGAGGAGTTCGGCGACGCGGTGCGGGCGATGTGCCGCGATGCCGGGAGGCGCGGGCGCCAGTGGGACGAGCAGGTCGGTGGCGGCGGGGTGGCCGGCGGCGCCGTCCGCGGTGCAGTCCTCGTGCAGCCAGAGCGTCAGCATGTAGAGGCTCGGTACCGACAGCAGGCGGGGCTGGTACGGCTGCGGCATCGTCTCGGCCTGGCGCAGGGCGCGCTCGGTGGAGGTGATGTACGGGCCTTCGAAGAAGTGGGAGAAGGCCCAGCCGTCGGGGGTCAGCATGGTCTCCGCCGCGGCCACGGCCCGCTCGCCGCAGCGGATCAGGAAGCGCCACCCGGCCAGCCGGGTGGCCGACACCCCCTCGGCCGTGACCCGGTCGAGGACGTGGACGGGCAGTGGGAGCTCGGCTGCGACGGGTCCCTGGGCGCGGAGCAGGGAGGGGGTTCGGGCCTCCCGGACCGCGGTCGGCGAGGAGAGCGCAGTCAGGACGGAACGGAGTGCGGGCGCGGGAGCCGGGGGGACATGCAGCGGCATGGTGGGTCGCCTCTCATTCAAAGGCACGGTGGCACGAGGGCGGGGGCGGACGGCGCTGTCTGCTCACGAGGGGTCGGCAGAGGCAGGGCCGGGTCTCATGAGCGAGAGGGGGGTGGGGTCCGCCGATCATCGACTCGACGGCAGGACCCATCGACCGTGGGCGCCAACCTTCTGCCTTGTTCGCGGAGTTTATACGACACGGGGTCAGACTGTGTTTCGCCTAGCCGTTTCCGGTGAGTAGAACAAGGGTACATTCGGTCGGCGATACGCGAGAATTATCCCGATTCCAGGCGGGGGTGCGCGGTGATGACCTCGGCGAATGTCCGTGAACCGGTCGGCCCATTCTTGTCGGCGTTTTTCACGAGTTCGCGGACACCGAGCGGACACCGAAACCAGGCCTGTGCGACATGCCGATTGAATGTGCCACTGGTCACACGCGACCAGCGTAGCGGTCGGCGGACCCGTCCGGGACGTTATCGATCGCTTTCGCTGGGCATCCTCCACCTGACCGTGACCCCGGCGGCCGGATCGCAGGCCCGCATCATCCGAGGAGGGACGCTTCGATGGGGGAGAAGGTCGTGGCAGGGCGGTTCGACCTGTCGGATCGCCAGCGCTACCGCGACAAGCTCCGTCGGTGTCTGACGGGCTTGGAGCGGCTCCTGGCGGAGAAGAGGTTCGATCGCCCCAAGAACCTCATGGGGCTGGAGATCGAATTGAATCTCGCGGGCGCCGACGGCATGCCGAGAATGTTGAATGCGCAAGTCCTGGAACGTATCGCGAGCCGGGACTTCCAAACAGAACTCGCCATGTTCAACCTGGAAGTGAACATTCCTCCACACCGTCTGGGGGGCCGGGTATTCGACCGGCTCGGGGAGGAACTCCGTACGTCCCTGGCATATGCCGACCGAAAAGCAGGGGAAGTCGACGCCGGAATCGTGATGATCGGCATTCTGCCGACCCTCGACCGGGATGACCTTGTGTCGTCGAACCTCTCCGACGTCGACCGCTACACCCTCCTCAACGACCAGATCGTGGCCGCCCGGGGCGAGGAGTTCACCCTCGACATCGCCGGCGTGGAGCATCTGACCTGCACCTCGAAGTCCATCGCGCCGGAAGCCGCCTGCACCTCCGTGCAGCTGCACCTCCAGGTCACCCCGGGCCGGTTCGCCGATGTGTGGAACGCGGCCCAGGCGGTCGCCGCGGCACAGATCGCCGTAGGCGCCAACTCGCCCTTTCTGTTCGGCCGCGAGCTGTGGCGCGAGTCGCGGCCCCCGCTGTTCCAGCAGTCCACCGACACCCGTCCGCCCGAACTCCAGGCCCAGGGCGTCCGGCCCCGCACCTGGTTCGGCGAGCGCTGGGTGACCTCGGCGTACGACCTCTTCGAGGAGAACCTCCGCTACTACCCGGCCCTGCTGCCGATCTGCGACGACGAGGACCCGCTCGAGGTGCTCGACCAGGGCGGCACGCCCTCGCTCGCCGAACTCGTCCTGCACAACGGCACGATCTACCGCTGGAATCGCCCGGTCTACGGCATCGCCGAGGGCGTCCCGCACCTGCGCGTGGAGAACCGCGTCCTGCCCGCCGGGCCCACCGTCACCGACGTCGTCGCCAACGCGGCGTTCTACTACGGCGTCGTCCGCGCCCTCGCCGAGGAGCCCCGGCCGGTGTGGACCCGGCTGCCGTTCGAGGCGGCCGCCGCCAACTTCGACGCCGCCTGCAAGGACGGCATCGACGCCCGCTTCACCTGGCCCCGGCGCGGCCGGTACGGCGGCACCGCGCAGGTCGACGCGGTGAGCCTCGTGCGGGACGAACTGCTGCCGCTCGCCGAGGTGGGGCTGGACGCGTGGGGTGTCGAGCCGGCCGACCGCGACCTGTACCTGGGCGTGATCGAGGAGCGGTGCCGGCGCCGGGTGAACGGGGCGAGCTGGCAGGCCGCGACCTTCCACAAGGCGCTGGACGCGGGTCACACGCGGGAGGCCGCGCTGGCCGCCACCACGCGGCGCTACCGCGAGCTGATGCACCAGGGAGATCCGGTCCACACCTGGCCGGTGGGCCTGCCGGAGCCGGTGCCGCTGGGCTGACGCGCCGCCGGGGTGACATCCTGCTGCCTTCATACTGATCCGGCAGATCGATTTCGACAGATCGTTACGACAGATCGTTTACGACAGATCGTTTACGGCAGATCGTTTACGGCAGATCGTTTACGACAGGTCGATTTCGGCAGGCCGGTGAAGTGGAGGCAGGTGTGCAGGCGGAGGCGAGCCCGGTGGCCGACGATTCCATTCCCCAGCAGGGGCTCTCGCGGCGGATGCTCCGCAACGAGACCCTGCTCGTGCTGGCGCTCTCGCTGGGGGCGAGCGGAGTCTCCGCCCTGATCAGCTTCATCGGCTCCGTCACCAAGCCCGGCGGGCTCAAGGACCAGGCCGCCACGATGAACGCCTCGGCCGCGCCCGGCCGTCCCTGGCTCGACCTGGCGTGGCAGCTCTTCGGGATCACCACGGCGCTCGTGCCCGTCGCGCTTGTCGCGCACTTCCTGCTGCGCGAGGGCGCCAGCCTGCGCACCATCGGCTTCGACCGCACCCGTCCCTGGCCCGACCTCGGCCGCGGCGCGGCGATCGCGGCGGTCATCGGCAGCACCGGCATCGCCTTCTACCTGGCGGCCCGTGGCCTCGGCTTCAACCTCACCGTGGTGCCGGAGGCGCTGCCCGGCGTGTGGTGGAAGTACCCGGTGCTGATCCTCTCCGCCATCCAGAACGCGGTGCTGGAGGAAGTGATCGTCGTCGGCTATCTGCTGCGCCGCCTGGGGCAGCTGGGCTGGACCCCGATGGCCGCGCTGGTCGGCAGCTCGGTGCTGCGCGGCTCGTACCACCTCTACCAGGGCATCGGCGGCTTCGTCGGGAACCTGGCCATGGGCGTCGTCTTCGTCTACCTGTACCGCCGCTGGGGCCGTGTCGGTCCTCTCGTGGTGGCGCACTCGCTGCTCGACATCGGGGCGTTCGTCGGATACGCGCTGCTGGCGGGCAAGGTGGGGTGGCTCCCGACGGCGTGACGGACAGCTCCGCCGTATCAGGCCAGCAGCTCGCCCTCGATCACCGTCACCGCCCGGCCCGTCAGCAGGGTGCGCTCGCCGCGCAGTTCCGTGCGGACGCGGCCCGAGCGGCGTGAGGCCTGGAGGCCCGTGAGGCCGGGGCGGCCCAGGCGCTCGGACCAGAACGGGGCGAGCGCGGTGTGGGCGCTGCCGGTCACCGGGTCCTCGTCGATGCCGACGTTCGGGAAGAAGCAGCGCGAGACGAAGTCGTAGCCCCGGGCCGGGTCCTCCGCGCGGGCCGTGGCGATGACGCCGCGTGCGGAGTGGGCGGCGAGGGCCTTGAGGTCGGGGGCGAGGCCGTGCACCGTCTTCTCGTCGGAGAGCTCGACGAGCAGATCGCCGACGTTCGGACCGGTGTCGAGGATCGTCAGCGGCTCGGCACCCAGTGCCTCGGCGAGGCCGTGGGGCGGGTCGACCCGGGTGAGCGGAGCCGTCGGGAAGTCCAGCGTGACGGAGCCGTCGACCGCGGGCGTGGCGATGAGAACGCCGCTGCGGGTCGCGAACCGCACCGGCCCCTCGTGGGCGCCGGTGGTGTGCAGGACATGGGCGGTGGCGAGGGTCGCGTGGCCGCACATCGCGACCTCGGCGGCTGGCGTGAACCAGCGCAGCGCCCAGTCGGCCTCGCCGCCCTCGGGGAGGGGATGGGCGAAGGCCGTCTCGGCGTGGTTGACCTCCAGGGCGATGCTCTGCAGCCGACTGTCGTCCGGGAAGGCGTCCGCGTCGTTCAGG
This sequence comes from Streptomyces sp. NPDC055506, assembly GCF_053643595.1. Classification (NCBI taxonomy): domain Bacteria; kingdom Bacillati; phylum Actinomycetota; class Actinomycetes; order Kitasatosporales; family Streptomycetaceae; genus Streptomyces; species Streptomyces sp. NPDC055506. The sequence goes on from NZ_JBSHKH010000005.1 coordinate 27,927, forward strand.
AGCATGACCCCGGCCGGGTTGCCGGTGAAGGGACGGTCGGTGAAGGCGTCGACGATTCGAATCCGCATGCCCCGACGCTAGAGGCCCCTCCAGGCCGTGGACCAAGGCCAATTCACGAGTCCTGGCCTCACCTTGACCTTGACACGGTGACAAGGTCTTCACTGTGGCCGAGGAGGTGGTTCCGATGACCATGCAAAAAGAGGACACGACCACGACGCGGGCTCTCCAGGAGCTGGAGAACGGTGATTCGTCGGTCCGGCTGCGAGCGGCGCTGGCGATCGGCACGGCCCCCGACCCGCGGTTCATCGACAAGCTCGTCGAACGCTGCGCGATCGAGCCCGAGTTCCACGTGCGCGACATGCTCACGTGGGCGCTCACCCGCCACCCGTCGTCCCTCACGGTCCCCAGGCTGATCGATGAACTCCGCGCGGAGCGTCCGCAAGCACGAAGCCAGGCGTTGCACACGCTGTCCAAGATCGGGGATCGGCGAGCGTGGCCGGCGATCACCAGGGCGCTGCTGACCGACCCCGACGTCGAGGTGGCGCGGAGCGCCTGGCGAGCGGCGGTCGTCCTGGTGCCCGAAGGCGAAGAAGCCGGGCTGGCCGGAGTGCTGGCGGCACAGCTCGGACGCGGCGAGCCCGAGACGCGGCTGAGCCTCAGCCGGGCGTTGATCGCGCTCGGAGAGGCGATCACGCCGGCCCTGCGCGCCGCGACGACGGATCCCGACCCTCGCGTGCGTGAGCACGCGATCGCCACGGAACGGCTGTGGCGCGACCCGGATGCCGGATTCGGGTTCGCGGTCGAGGAGGCGAAGCGTGTCGTGGCGCTCGGCTCGACCCGCCGGGAGGGATGACAGACCGTGTTGATCGGTGAGGTGGCACGACGGTCCGGAGTGAGTGCCCGCATGCTCAGGCACTACGAGTCGCTCGGCCTGGTGCGGCCGACGGGCCGAACCGACGCCGGCTATCGCGCCTACTCCGACGAGGACATCCGGCGGATCTTCCATATCGAGAGCCTGCGCTCCCTGGGGCTGTCGCTGCGTGAGGTCGGGCGTGCGCTGGACGATCCCGGCTTCCGGCCCTCGGAGCTCGTCGACGACCTCGTCCGCCGGACGCGAGAGCGCATCGCGAGTGAGACGGAGCTGCTCACGCGGCTCCGGCGGATCGGTGCCGCGGAACCCGCCGGCTGGGAGGACGTCCTCCAGATCGTCGGTCTCCTCCACGCGTTGGGATCGACGAGCGCCGGGACGCGCCAACGCGCGGCCCTGTCCTCGGCCGAAGAGGTTCCGTGGCCAGTGGAAGCCCTGGTCGAGGCGGCGTTGAGCGAGACGGACCCGAACGTCGCGGGAGCCCTTCGATGGGCTCTGGCGCAATCGGGCGACGGCGGATCGGCCCTGCTCGCCGAGGGCCTCGGCTCACCGGTGGCCGAGGTCCGGAAGCGGGCCGTCCAGTCCCTCGTCGAAATGCCGGACGCTGCGGCGACCGCACTGCTGACGGACGCGCTCGCGCATCCCGACACGGTGGTCCGCGGCTACGCGGCTCTGGAGCTCGGCGCGCGTGGAGTGGCCGCCGCGGTGCCGACGCTCATCGACATGGTCGTCGAGGAGACGAACGACGTCGGTGCCGCCGATGCGCTGAGCGCGCTGGCGAGTGATCCCGCCTCGGCGGAGCGAATCGCCACCGGGCTCGTCGACCGCCTCGCCCATGGCACCGCCGGACCGTCCGAGCGTCGGCGGCTGGCCCAGGCGCTCGCGGACATCCCGGGCTCCACGGCGTCCCGTGCCCTCGCGGATCTGGCCCGTGACGAGGACCGCGTCGTCGCACTGACGGCCACGTACATTCTCGGGATTCGCGACGCCCGCTGAATCCGCTGGGCCGGCAGGGCCTTGCCATACGAACGCTACCGATATATCGTTGAGGCATCGCGACAGATCAACGATGGAATGGAGAGTGGTTGCGATGCGTACCCACGGTTACGAGCACGGACATGGCCACGGCGGACCGCGTCACGGCCGGGGCGGCTTCGAGGGACTGCGTGCGGCCTTCGGGCCGTTCGGGCCCGGCGGTCCTGGTGGTTCCGGCTGGGGAGGGCCCGGTGGTCCGGGCTTCGGCCCCGGCCCCTGGGGCGGACGAGGGCGCGGCGGGCCGAGGGGAAGGGCGCGGCGTGGTGACGTACGGGCCTCGATCCTCGCCCTGCTGAGGGACCGGCCCATGCACGGCTACGAGATGATCCAGGAGATCGCCGAGCGCAGCGGCGGGGCGTGGAAGCCCAGCCCGGGTTCGGTGTACCCCACCCTTCAGCTGCTGGAGGACGAGGGTCTGATCATCAGCGAGTCCGAGGGCGGCAAGAAGCTGTTCTCGCTCACCGAGGCGGGCCGTACGGCAGCCGAGGAGGGGCCCGAGGCTCCCTGGGAGGAAGCCTCCCGCGGTGTCGACTGGGAGGCCCTCGGCGAGATCCGGCAGGCCGGCTTCGGGCTGATGGAGGCCTTCGGCCAGGTCTGGAAGACCGGCAACAAGGAGCAGAAGGAGAAGGCGCTCGGCGTCATCAACGAAGCCCGCAAGAAGCTCTATCTGATCCTCGCCGACGAGGACTGAGGTACGGCTTTTCGCGGCACAGGCGCCCCCTGGAGTGATCCGGGGGGCGCTTCCTCGTGCCGGGGTGTCAGGTCACCAGCCCGTCCAGCTTGCGGAGCGACTCGTTCAGGGCCGCCGTCGCCGAGTCCCTGAGCTTGCCCGCCATCAACGACACGGCAGCACCCGTGAACTCGCCGTCGATGCGGACCTTCGTCGCGTCGCCGTCGGGCGTGAGGGTGTAGCGCGTCGCGACGGTCACACCCATCGGGCCCTGGCCGCGGATGGCGAGGACCGTGGCCGGTTCGAGTTCCTCGACGGTCCACTCCACCTCGGCCGGGAAGTTCATCAGCCGCATGTTCTCCTGGAAGGTCGCGCCCACCTCCAGGCTCTTGGGGCCGCCCGACGGGAAGCTGGTGTGGGTCGCGTTCCACTCGCCGTACGTGGACCAGTCCGTGAGCCTGGCCCACACCTTCTCGGCCGGGGCTCCGATGCGTGCCTCCGCGCTGACTTCGGCCATGCGACCACCTCTTCGTGTCGGGTGTCGCGGAACGTAGCCGCGGGGGCCGCAATGTTCAATACTGACGAACAGTCAGGCATGGTGGGTCCGCGGGCAGAACAGCCTGATGTCCTCCGTAAGGAGGAGATTCCGGCCACTGGAGTCCACTTCCCGTGGGACGCGAGAATGCTCCCTCTCGTGGATGACCCGGGCTCGCAGGGCTGATGGGGTAGGGGATGTGCAACCCCGTACCCCCCGGCAGTCGGCCCCTGAGCACGGCATCCACCGCGCAGAGAACGATGCCAGGCTCAGTGACGAGCTGGCGTCGGTGTTCGGTGGTGCCCGTCGCCGGGCGGTCCGGGACGGGGACCGGCAGATCGACACCGCCCATCTGCTGCACTCGCTGCTGGAGTCCGACCCCGAGGCGCGTGCGGTCTTCGGTGAGGGACCGCGGATCGCGCGGCTGCTGGGCTATCTCGTCCAGCGCAGCATCGGCTACGGCCTGCGCTGGCAGAGCGGGGTCGAGGACTCGGGCGCCGTCCCCGTGGTGACGGAGAGCGCGGGCTTCTCGCCGCTGGCCGCGGCGTCGATGGAGTACGCCTGCGAACGCGCCGCACGCCGTGGCGGACCGGCCCGCGGCATCGATCTGCTCGCGGCGATCGTCGTCGACCCGCAGGCGCGCGCGGTCGAGGTGCTCGCCCGCGCCGGGATCGACCCGCACGAGGTGCTCGCCCGGCTCGACGACTGGCCCGGCAGCCCCGGCGACTGGCCCGGCAGCCCCGGCGATTGGCCCGGCAGGCCCGGCGAGTGGGCCGGAGGCGGCGGGACCACGTACTGACCGGTCCTGCCCGGAGCGTTCGTCGCCGTCCAGGCTGTGAGACAGGTGCCTTAAGGGATGACGCTCCTGTCAGGGCCTGTCATCATGTGCCGGTGCGTACCTCTGAGAGCAGTCCGAGCAGGCGCGGCAGGGGCATGGGGCTCGGCCTCGCGCTGCTGTCCGCGGTCGCCTTCGGCGGATCCGGAGTCGCGGCCAAGCCACTGATCGAGGCGGGCCTGGACCCGCTGCACGTGGTGTGGCTGCGCGTGACCGGGGCCGCCCTGGTGATGCTGCCCCTCGCCGTGCGCCACCGCGGGTTGCTGCGCCGCCGCCCCGGACTCCTCGCGGGATTCGGGCTGCTGGCCGTCGCCGGTGTCCAGGCCTGCTATTTCGCGGCGCTCTCCCGTATCCCCGTCGGGGTGGCGCTGCTCATCGAGTACCTGGCGCCCGCGCTGGTGCTCGGCTGGGTGCGGTTCGTGCAGCGGCGGCCGGTGACACGTGCCGCCGCGGTCGGTGTCGTTCTCGCGGTCGGAGGTCTCGCGTGCGTCGTCGAGGTGTGGTCGGGCCTCGACTTCGACGTCCTGGGGCTGCTGCTCGCGCTCGGCGCGGCCTGCTGCCAGGTCGGCTACTTCGTCCTCTCCGACCAGGGCAGTGACGCCGGCGAGGAGGCCCCCGACCCGCTCGGCGTCATCGCCTACGGACTGCTCGTCGGCGCGGCCGTGCTGACCGTCGTCGCCAGGCCCTGGACCATGGACTGGTCCGTGCTCACGGGCACCGCGCACATGGACGGCACACCTGTCGCCGCCGTCGCCCTGCTGGCCTGGATCGTCCTGGTCGCCACGGTCGTCGCCTACGTCACCGGCGTGGTCTCCGTGCGCCGGCTCTCCCCGCAGGTCGCCGGCGTCGTGGCCTGCCTCGAAGCGGTCATCGCGACCGTGCTGGCCTGGGTCCTGCTCGGCGAGCACCTGTCGGCGCCGCAGATCGCCGGTGGCGTCATCGTGCTGCTGGGTGCGTTCATCGCGCAGTCCTCGACGCCCGCGAAGGGCTCCGAACGGCCGGTGGCCGGCGGCGGCCCGGAAAGGGAGTTGTCCAGGCCGGGAACGGCCGCATAGGGTGCCGATCATGCCGTCCGACGCACTCGTTCTTCCGCCTCCGGCCGCCTGAGGCGGGCCCTCCGGAATCCGTGCCCGGCCTGTAGCCGCCGGGACGGACGGTGCTGCCCGCAGACGAAGTCCGCGGACCCCCGCTGATCGGGGGTCCTTCCCGAACTTCCGCGCACCCGCCGCCGCTCGTTCCGCGCGGCGCGCCGTGCGCGTCTGCGGAGAGAACACGTGTCGAACACCGCCTCCGGCCTGCCCATCGGGCGAGGCCTCCTCTATCTGATCGTCGCCGGTGTCGCCTGGGGCACCGCGGGCGCGGCCGCCTCCCTGGTCTACCGGGCCAGTGACATGGGGCCCGTCGCCCTCTCCTTCTGGCGCTGCGCTGCCGGTCTGGTGCTGCTGCTCGCCGTCCGCCTCGTACGGCCGCGCCCCGGGACCGCCGTACGCGAGCCGCTCGGCCGCAGGGCGCTGCGGTCCGGGGTCACCGGGCTCGGGCTCGCGGTCTTCCAGACGGCCTACTTCGCGGCCGTCTCCGCCACCGGCCTCGCCGTCGCCACCGTCGTCACCCTGGGCGCCGGGCCCGTGCTCATCGCGCTCGGCGCCCGGCTGACCCTGGCCGAACGCCTGGGCCGGGGCGGAACCGTCGCCGTCGCGGGTGCCTTCGCGGGGCTCGCGGTCCTCGTCCTCGGCGGCGGGGGCACCGCCGTACGCCCGTGGGGTGTGCTGCTCGCGCTGCTGTCGGCGGCCGGGTACAGCGCGATGACGCTGCTCACCCGCCGGTGGGGACGCGACGGCGAGGCCGACGCGTCCCGCACGACCGTCGGGGCCTTCGCTGTCACGAGCCTGTGCCTGCTGCCGTTCGCCTGGGCGGAAGGGCTGCTGCCGCACACGGAGGAGCCCGGGCGGCTTCTGGTGCTGCTGGTGTATGTCGCCGCCGTGCCTACGGCCCTCGCCTACGGCCTGTACTTCGCCGGAGCGGCCGTCGTGCGGTCGGCCACCGTCTCGGTGATCATGTTGCTCGAGCCGGTGAGTGCGGCGGGGCTGGCCGTAGTGCTGCTCGGGGAGCGGCTCACGGTGGCGACAGTGGCAGGAACCTTGCTGTTGTTGGGCTCCGTGGCGGGGCTTGCGGTGGGGGAGGCGCGGGTGCCCAAGGAGCGGCCAGTACTTGTCTGACGGGGGCTGCGGGTTGTGTCTGGTTGATCGCGGTTGATCGCGCAGTTCCCCGCGCCCCCTGAAGGTCAGTTGCCCTTCAGGTAATCAGGAAGGTCTGTGCCCAGCGCCAAGCCCGGGTCGGGGATCGGGGTGCCGTAGGTCTTCGCGACCGGGACCACGCCGGCCCAGTGCGGGAGGTCGAGGTCCTCCGGTTCGTCGTTCACTCCGCCCGTGCGGAGCTTGGCGGAGACCTCGGCCAGGTCCAGGCGGAGCACGGCGGTGGCGGCCAGTTCCTTCTTGTTGGCCGGGCGGGAGTCGGCGGAGCGGCCCGGCACGACGTGGTCGACCAGCGCGTCCAGGGCCTGCCGCTTCTCCTCGGCGTCCGTCACGTCGTGGGCGACGCCGTGCACCACCACGGAGCGGTAGTTGATGGAGTGGTGGAAGGCCGAGCGGGCCAGGACCAGTCCGTCGACGTGCGTGACGGTCAGGCAGACCGGGAGGCCCGGGTCTGCCTGACCGGCCGCCCGCAGCGGGCGCGAGCCCGTCGAGCCGTGCACGTACAGACGCTCGCCGACCCGGGCGAACAACGTGGGCAGCACGACCGGCGAGCCCTCCCGGACGAACCCGAGGTGGCAGACGTAGGCCTCGTCGAGTATCGAGTGCACCAGCTCCCTGTCGTACGAAGCCCGGTCCGGGGAGCGCGTGGGGACGGTGCGGTCGGTCGGGGTGTAGGCGGTGGCGGGCTGCGACGGCGTCCGGGCGATCCCCTGCATGGGCGCTCTCCATTGCACTAGTGCATAATCAGCTTTGTGCTAGGAGAGTATCCGATCAGCGGGCGCCGCGCAGCGGACATTTCCGCGAGCGTCGAGCGGGCGGTGGGGGCCGGTGAGCTGCGGCCGGGTCAACTGCTGCCGCCCATGAGGGAGTTGGCTGAGCGATTGGGGGTGAATCCCAATACGGTCGCGGCCGCGTACCGGACCCTGCGCGAGCGCGGGGTCATCGAGACCGCGGGCCGGCGCGGCAGCCGGGTACGGCCGGCGCCGGCGACGACCGGGCGGGACCAGATCAGGGTGGACGTCCCCGAAGGCGTGCGTGATGTGGCGGCCGGCAATCCGGACCCGGCGTTGCTCCCGCCGCTCGCGACCGCGTTCGCGGCGGCGGCCGCCGAGGCCGACCGAGCGCCCGTGCTCTACGGAGAGGTCCCCGTGGAGCCGGAGCTGGCCCGGATCGCGCGGGCCGGCCTCGACGCCGACGGGGTGCCGGACGGGCCGCTCGCGGTGGTCTCCGGCGCACTCGACGGCGTCGAACGCGTGCTGGCGGCCCACCTCAAGCCCGGCGACACCGTCGCCGTCGAGGACCCCGGCTGGGGTCGCACCCTCGACCTGGTGCCGGCGCTCGGACTCCGGACCGTCCCCGTCGGCGTCGACGACGACGGACCGTACGCCGAGGACGTGCGCCGGGCGCTGGAGGCCGGGGCCCGGGCCCTGATCGTCACGGACCGGGCGCAGAACCCGACCGGCGCCGCGGTGAGTGCCGCACGCGCGCGTGCCCTGCGGTCCGTGCTCGGGGAGTACCGGGAGACCCTGCTGATCGAGGACGACCACGGCCACGGCATCGTCGACCTCCCCCTCCACCCCCTGGCCGGCGTCACCCGGCACTGGGCCTTCGTGCGCTCGGCCGCCAAGGCCTACGGCCCCGACCTGCGCCTCGCCCTGCTCACCGGCGACACGGTCACCGTCGACCGGGTCCGTGGCCGGCAGCGCCTCGGGCCGGGCTGGGTGAGCCGGCTGACGCAGCGGGCCCTGGTGCGGCTGTGGGCCGACGGGGCAGTGGACGCGCGCGCGGTGGCGGCGTCGTACGGACGGCGCCGGGGCGCACTGATCGAAGCGCTCGGCCGGCGTGGGGTCGCGGCACACGGGCGCAGCGGAATGAATGTGTGGGTCCCCGTCCCGGACGAGACCGGAGCCGTCGCCCGGCTGCAGCACGCCGGCTGGGCGGTCGCCCCGGGCGCCCGCTTCCGGATGAGCGCACCGCCCGGCATCCGGGTCACCGTCTCGACGCTCGCCGAGGACGGGAACGGCGGCGAGGGCGGGGGCGAGATCGAGATGCTGGCCGACGCGATCGCCTCGGCGCTCGGCCCCGCCCCGGCGCGCGGTTACGTCTGAGGCCCCGGCCGCGTCCGGGGCTTCGGCCTGACCTGCGTGAGGGCCGCGCCCGTCAGGACGATCACCGCGCCGACCGGTGTCGACCAGGTGAGCGACTCGCCGAGGAGTGCCACGCCCGCGGCCGTGGCGATGACCGGGATGAAGTAGGTGACCATCTGGGCCGTCGTCGGGCCGACCTCGGCGACCAGGCCGTACTGGAGGAGCACGGCGAGGCCCGTGCCCAGTGCGCCGAGGGCGGCGATCGCCAGCAGCGGCACGATGGGCAGAGCGCTGGGCAGGGTGGTGAACAGCGGGGTGACGACGGCCAGTTGGACCGTCGCGAGCAGCAGCTGCGCACCGGTCATCGACAGGTGCGAGTGGCTCGTGCCGGCCAGGGTGCGGCGGATGTAGATCCAGCCGATCGGGTAGCTGAGGGAGGCCAGCAGGGCCAGTGCCGTGCCGGTGGCGTCCAGGCCGTGGAAGCCCTGCCAGGCGCCCAGCACCGTGAGCACCCCCAGGAAGCCGAGCCCGAGGCCCGCGACCCGCACCCGGGTCGGGCGGTCCTCCGAGAGGGCGACCAGGGACAGCGCCATGCCCCACAGGGGCGAGGTCGCGTTGCAGATGCCCGCCAGAGTGGACGGGATGGTCAGCTCGGCGTACGCGAACAGCGAGAACGGCAGGGCGTTGAGCAGGAACGCGGCGACCGTCAGATGCCCCCAGGTGCGTGCCCCGCGCGGCAGCCGCTCGCGGCGCACCGCCATCGCGGCGGCTAGCACCGCCGTACCGAACACCAGCCGGCCGAGGGTGACCTGGAACGGCGCGTAGCCCTGGGTGCCGACCTTGATGAGCAGGAAGCTGAAGCCCCAGATCAAGGACAGCGCGGCGAAGCGGAGACGCCAGTCGAGACGGCGCCGCGGCCGGGCGGGCGAGGCCGTGGTGAGCCGGCCGGGTGTGGTGGTGACGGTGGTCATGGCAGCCACGATGCTGGAGCGGAACCTCGTAGCACAATCGAGATTTCGCACGCGATATTGCGTAGCATCGCTTATATGTTGAACCTGGAGCGCCTGCGCACCCTCGACGCCCTCGCGCGGCACGGCTCGGTCAGCGGCGCGGCCGCGGGCCTGCACATCACGACCTCGGCCGTCTCCCAGCAGATGTCCAAGCTGGAGCGGGAGGTCGGCCGGCAACTCCTCGCCAAGAACGGCCGGGGCGTGCGGCTCACCGACGCGGGCCGGCTGCTCGCCGAGCACGCCGCGCGCATCCTGTCCCAGGTGGAACTCGCCCGGTCCGACCTGGAGGCGCAGCGCGGGGAGGTCGTCGGCGAGCTCAGGCTGTCGGCGTTCCCGACGGCCGCCCGCGGCCTGTTCCCCCAGGCCCTGTCCGCGCTGCGCGAGCGGCATCCCGCGCTCCGGCTGCGCTCCTGTGAGCTGGAACCGGAGCGCGGCATCGCCGGAGTCGTCCGCGGGGACCTCGACCTCGCCGTGGTGCTCGACTGGTACAACAAGCCGATGGCGCTGCCCGCCGGCCTGGTCAAGGCGCCGATCCTGGACGACCCCGCCGATGTCGCCATGCCGGTGGACCACCGGCTCGCGGGGCGGGACGAGGTGGACCTCGCCGAGTTCGCCGAAGACGAGTGGATCACCTGGGGCGAGGGCGAGTTCTGCCACGAGTGGCTGATGTTCACACTCCGCTCGAAGGGCATCGAGCCGATCGTCGGCCATCGCGCCGCCGAGACCCATACCCAGCTCGGGCTGGTCGCCGCGGGCCTCGGGGTGTGCATCGCCCCGCTGCTCGGCCGCCACCCGGTGCCCGACGGGGTCGTGACCGTCCCGGTCAGGCAGCGGGTCCGGCGGCATGTGTACGTCGTCTGGCGTGCGGACGCCGACCGCCGCCCGTCGATCAGGGCCGCGGTCAAGGCCCTGCGGGCAGCGGGGGAGAGCGTCGCCTGAGCGCTCCGCGCGGGTTACCGCGCTCCTCAGGCAGGCCCGAGCTTGCGGAAGTCCCAGGAGACGATCTTCTGCGGTGTCAGGCGTATCCAGGCGTGCCGGCCGTCGTGCGGCATCTCCTCAAGGCGGAAGTTCTTCCGGGCGAACAGCGTCTCCGGGACGTCGAGTTCGGCGCGCAGCTCCCCGGTGCGCGGGATCTCGCCCACGAACTCGACGGCGCCCGACAGCTCGGCGCCGCGCAGTTCGTCGTACTCCTCGCCGGTGTCCACCACGATCGCCACCCGGGGGTCGCGGCTCAGGTCGGTCCACCGCTTGCTGCGTACGACCGAGTACAGCCACATCGAGGTGCCGTCCCAGGCGAACCACAGCGTGCTCACGTGCGGAGCGCCGTCGGCCGAGATCGTGGCGACCCGGCAGGTGCGCTGCGTGGTGAGGAAATCGTCCAGCTCGCCGGGCGTCATCATGATCTTCCGGCCCCTGCGCTGCTGCGTGACGGTCATGCTCCCCCTCTTTCTTCTTCTCACGTCGTGTCAGAGGAGATCCTCTGACATCACGTCAGAAAAGAATGAGTGCTCTTCCGTCCGTTAGCAACGGTGGCTACGCTCGCCCGACCCGCCGCCGGCGCCCAGGGGGAACCGTGCCCTCGTACGAACAGCTCAGCGAACTCCTCGATCCGCGGACCACCGTGCTGCTCACCGTCGAATGCCAGGAGGGCGTCGTCGGAACGGACAGCGCACTGCCCGAACTCGCCGCCGAGGCCCGCTCCGGTGGTGTGCTCGCCAATGTCGCCCGCCTGGTGGCCGCCGCCCACGAAGGCGGCGTCCAGGTCGTCCACGCCGTCGCCGAGCGCCGCCCCGACGGCCGCGGCGCCAACCGCAACGCCCGCCTCTTCCGGGCCGCCGCACGCCTGCCCGTCCAGCAGCTGTCCGGCACACCGGCGGTGCGGGTCGCCGCCCCGATCGAGGTCGCCGACGAGGACCTCGTCGTACGACGCCTGCACGGGCTGTCGCCCCTCCAGGGCACCGATGTCGACCCGCTGCTGCGCAACCTCGGCTGCCGCACCCTGATCGTCACCGGCGTATCGGCCAACGTGGCCGTGCCCAACGCCGTGTTCGACGCCGTGAACCGCGGCTACACCGCCGTGGTCCCGACGGACGCCATCGCGGGAGTGCCGTCCGACTACACCCCCGCGATGATCCGCCACACCCTCGCGTTGGTCGCCACGGTCGCGACCACGGACGAGGTGCTGGCGTGTCTGGAGCGTGCGCGTGGGGTCAGGCGAGCGTGATGGAGTCGCCGTTCACGGTCACCTGCTTCGCCTCCAGCGGCTTGACGGCGGGTCCCTTCTTCACACTGCCGTCGAGGACGGAGAACTGACTGCCGTGGCAGGTGCAGGAGATGATGTCGTCCTTGAGATCCACCATCGGACAGTTCTGGTGGGTACAGATCGTCGAGAAGGCCTTGTAGTCGCCCGCGGCCGGCTGGGAGACCACGACCTTCTCGTCCTTGAAGATCTTGCCGCTTCCCTCGGGGATGTCGGCGGTCTTCGCGAGTGCCGCGCCACCGGCTCCCGCCTCGGGGGACGAGCCGCCGCCTTCGTTCGTCGCGCCGCCCCCGCCGGCGCCCTGTCCGGTGGACGAGCCGTCCGCCTTGTCGTCGGATCCGCACGCCGTCAGCGCGACGGTGAGCCCCGCAGCGCCGGCCGCCGCCACGACGGCACGGCGGCTCGGTCCGGACATCGGCTGAACTGATTCGCTGGTCATGCTGACGTTCCTTCCGGGGATTCGTGATCTGCGGAGAGGTACGGCCCTTGAGGACCGGCTGTTCAGACAATGCCGAGATCCTGACTCGTTCGCGGAAGGACGTGGGTAAAGCGGAGCTGTCGGTTCGCTGTCGGGTTCCGGCCGGCCGCCGCGAGGCCGTCGTCCGTACCGCCGTCCGCGTCAGTAACCTGGGGCGATGCTCAAGGAAGTGATCGCGACCCGTTTCATCGCGCCGCTGCGCGAGGGCGGTTCGCTGCCGGGACTCGTCGAGGCCGACGACCACGGGATGTACGTCCTGAAGTTCAGCGGCGCGGGACAGGGCCGCAAGACGCTCGTCGCCGAGGTGGTCTGCGGGGAGCTCGCCCGCCGGCTGGGGCTGCGGGTGCCGCGCCTGGTCACGGTCGAGCTCGATCCGGAGCTGGGGCTGGGCGAGCCCGACCAGGAGGTGCAGAACCTGCTCAGGTCCAGCGGCGGCACCAACCTCGGCATGGACTTCCTCTCCGGCGCACTCGGCTTCGACCCGCTCGCGTTCCGGGTGAGCCCCGAGGAGGCCGGGCGGATCGTCTGGTTCGACGCGCTGGTCAACAACGTCGACCGGTCCTGGCGCAACCCCAACCTGCTGATGTGGCGGGGCGAGGTATGGCTCGTCGACCACGGCGCGACCATGATCTGGCACCACAACTGGCCCGGCGCGCAGGCCTCGGCGGCCCGCCCCTACGACGCCTCCGACCACGCCCTGGCGCCCTTCACGCCCGATGTCGCCGCCGCCGCGGCCGAGTTGGCCCCCCTGGTCACCGAGGACCTGCTCGCCGAGGTCACCGCGCGGATCCCGGACACCTGGCTGGCCGGCGAGCCCGGCTTCGACACGCCGGACGACCTGAGGCAGGCCTACGCGCGGCCGCTGCTCGCGCGGGCCGCCGTCATCCACGACCGCATCCAGGGGGCGCAGTGAGCGACCGGCACATCATCAGGGGCGGGACGCGGGACCGCCAGATCTACGAGTACGCCGTGCTGCGCGTCGTCCCGCGCGTCGAGCGCGGCGAGTGCATCAACGCGGGAGTCCTCGTCTACTGCCGTGCCGAGTCCTACGTCGGCGCGCGCACCCACCTCGACGAGGCACGGCTGCTGGCACTCGACCCCCGGGCGGACGTGGCAGGCGTCCGGGCCGCGCTGCGCGCCGTGGAGGGCATCTGCGCCGGCGGCCCCGCGGCCGGCCAGGCCGCGACCGACGACCCGGGCCGCCGTTTCCGCTGGCTCATCGCCCCCCGCTCGACGATCGTCCGGCCCGGCCCCGTGCACACGGGGCTCACCACGGATCCGGCGGCGGAGACGGAGCGTTTGCTGGACTTGCTGGTCAGGTAATGGATCACATGCCCCCGCCTGGCCGTTGACACCGCGTGCCAGGGCTTCTAGCGTCACACCCACTGAAGGTACTAAGCGGTCGCTCACCTGAGGAGAAGCAGCCATGTCCACCACTGAGCAGCGGGTCGCGGTAGTCACCGGTGCCGCGCGCGGTATCGGTGCCGCCACCGCCGTACGACTGGCCGCAGAGGGCCGCGCGGTCGCCGTGATCGACCTCGACGAGGCCGCCTGCAAGGACACCGTCGAGAAGATCACCGCGGCGGGCGGCAAGGCCATCGCGGTCGGCGCCGACGTCTCCGACGAGGCCCAGGTCGAGGCCGCGATCGCCCGCGTCGCCGCGGAGCTCGGCGCGCCGACGATCCTGGTCAACAACGCGGGCGTGCTGCGCGACAACCTGCTGTTCAAGATGAGCGTCTCCGACTGGGACACCGTCATGAACGTGCACCTGCGCGGCGCCTTCCTGATGTCCAAGGCCTGTCAGAAGCACATGGTGGACGCGGGCTTCGGCAGGATCGTCAACCTGTCCTCGTCCTCCGCGCTCGGCAACCGCGGCCAGGTGAACTACTCCGCGGCCAAGGCGGGTCTGCAGGGCTTCACCAAGACCCTCGCCAAGGAACTCGGCAAGTTCGGCGTGACCGCCAACGCCGTCGCCCCCGGCTTCATCGCCACCGAGATGACCAAGGCCACCGCCGACCGTGTCGGCATGGGCTTCGAGGACTTCAAGGCCGCCGCCGCCACCCAGATCCCGGTCGCCCGGGTCGGCGAGCCGGACGACATCGCCAACGCCATCGCCTTCTTCACGGGCGAGGCGGCCGGATTCGTCTCCGGCCAGGTGCTGTACGTGGCCGGCGGACCGCTCGACTAGAGGACGACTGACATGACTTCCGTGGAACTCTCCGGCAAGGTCGCCCTCGTCACGGGCGGCAGCCGCGGCATCGGCTACGGCGTCGCCGAGGCGCTCGTCGCGCGCGGCGACCGCGTGTGCCTCACCGGCCGCAACGAGGACTCCCTCAAGGAGGCCGTCGAGCAGCTCGGCGCCGACCGCGCGATCTACGTCGCGGGCAAGGCGCACGACGAGGCCCACCAGGCCGCCACCGTCGCGCGCACGATGGAGGCCTTCGGCCGCGTCGACTTCCTGGTCAACAACGCCGGCACCAACCCGGTGTTCGGGCCGATCGCCGACCTCGACCTGGACGTCGCGCGCAAGGTCTTCGAGACCAATGTGGTCTCCGCGCTCGGCTTCGCCCAGAAGACCTGGCACGCCTGGCAGAAGGACAACGGCGGCGCCATCGTCAACATCGCCTCGGTCGCCGGCCTCTCGCCCTCGCCGTTCATCGGTGCCTACGGCATCAGCAAGGCGGCGATGATCAACCTGACGGTGCAGCTCGCGCACGAGTACGCGCCCAAGGTGCGGGTCAACGCGATCGCCCCGGCCGTGGTGAAGACCAAGTTCGCGAAGGCCCTGTACGAGGGCCGGGAGGAGGAGGCCGCCGCTGCCTACCCGCTCGGCCGGCTCGGCGTGCCCTCCGACATCGGCGGCGCGGCCGCGTTCCTCACCTCCGGCCAGTCCGACTGGGTCACCGGCCAGACGCTCGTCGTGGACGGCGGCATCTTCCTCAACGCCGGCACGGGCTGACGTACGCGGTTCGGCACGGGCGCCCGTGGACGCGAGTGGCGCCCGTGCCGACGTAAAACCCTCGCAAAGGGCGATGACAACGTCGTCAAAGGTTTATCGATCAAGGAGTCATGCACCGGGGAGGGCCGGCGGGCCGGGCACTGCGGTATGGTCTGCCGACCCTTGGTATGGCAGATCGAGGAGCGTGCGCGTGTTCAACCGGAACCGACGCCTGCGGCAGGTGGCGGCCGTCGCGTCCATATCGTCCCTTCTCGCCGGGTGTGGCGTGTTGTCGTCCGACACCCCGGAGGACGAGGGGCCGATCGTCGTGGGCACCACCAGTTCGCCCAGCACGCTCGATCCCGCGGCGTCGTGGGACAGCTCCTGGGAGCTGTTCCGCAACGTCTACCAGACGCTGCTGAGCTATCCGACGGGCGCGAGCGAGCCCCAGCCGGACGCCGCCGAGCAGTGCGGCTTCAGCGACTCCTCGAACCAGGTCTACCGCTGCGAACTGCGCGAGGGCCTGAAGTTCTCCAACGGCGACGTGCTGAACGCCCAGGCGGTCAAGTACTCGTTCGACCGGATCCGCAAGATCAACGTCAACGGCGGCCCCGCCGGTCTGCTGGGCAGCCTGGAGCGGGTCCAGGCGCCGAACGAGCGTGAGGTGGTCTTCCACCTGAACAAGCCCGACGCCACGTTCCCGTTCGTGCTCGCCACCCCCGCCATGTCGATCGTCTCCCCGGAGGCCTACCCGGAGAACTCCCTGCGCAAGGGCAGCGACGCCGTCGGCTCCGGGCCCTACACACTCGACTCGTACAGCGACGGCAAGGAAGCCGTCCTCGTCCGCAACGACGGCTACAAGGGCTACGCGGAGCGCCGGAACGACGCGGTGACCATCCGCTACTTCCAGGACTCCGGCGCCATGGTCAAGGCCCTGCGAGGCGAGCAGATCGACGTGACCTACCGCGGTCTGGCCGCCGGCGACGTCGTCGACCTCCAGAGCAAGTCCTCCAACGAGGAGGAGATCCAGCTCGTCGAGGGCACCGGCACGGACATCAACTACCTGGTGTTCAACCCGAAGGACTCCTGGGCGAAGCGCAAGCCCGTGCGCCAGGCCATCGCGCAGGTCGTCGACCGGGCGGCGATCACCCACAAGGTCTACAAGGACACCGTCGACCCGCTGTACTCCATGGTCCCCAAGGGCCTCACCGGCCACGCCACGGGCTTCTTCGACGACTACGGCGACCCCGACGTCGACAAGGCCCGCGAGATCCTCAACGGCGCCGGCATCAACCAGCGGGTCCCGCTCACCTTCTGGTACACGAGCGACCGCTACGGCTCCGAGACCGCCGAGGAGTTCAAGGAGCTCAAGCGCCAGCTCGAGGACTCCGGCCTCTTCACGATCACCCTGAAGAGCCGCCCCTGGAAGACCTACGTCGAGGGCTACCAGAAGGGCGAGTACCCGGTGTTCGGGCGTGGCTGGTTCCCCGACTTCCCGGACGCCGAGAACTTCATCGCGCCGTTCGTCGGCGAGCAGAACGCCCTCGGTACGCCCTACCCGGCCCCCGAGATCACCGGCGACCTGCTGCCCCGGTCGCGCCGCGAGAGCGACCGCGCGAACGTGGAGAAGGAGTTCGAGGAGGCCCAGCGGATCCTGGTGGACGACGCGCGGCTGCTGCCGCTGTGGCAGGGCAGGCAGTACGTGGCCGCCAGCCGGGACGTCTCGGGCGCTGAGCGCGCCCTGGACCCGTCGACGATCATGATGTTGTGGGAGCTGCACCGCAAGACCGCCTGGTAGCCGGGTCGGGCAGCGGGCTTTCCCGGGCACGTTGTCAGTGGTCGCCTGTAGGTTCTGAGGCCTGGAAGTGACCGCACATCGTGAGGACGTTGACGTGACCGACACCGCCATGCTGCCCGAGTCCTGGCGCGGGGTTCTGGGCGACGAGCTGCAGCAGCCCTATTTCAAGGAGCTGACGGAGTTCGTCGAGGAGGAGCGGGCGAAGGGTCCGGTGTATCCGCCGCGCGAGGAGGTCTTCGCCGCGCTGGACGCGACGCCGTACGAGAAGGTGAAGGTCCTGGTCCTCGGCCAGGACCCGTACCACGGCGAGGGCCAGGGGCACGGGCTGTGCTTCTCGGTCCGGCCCGGTGTGCGGACTCCGCCGTCCCTGCGGAACATCTACAAGGAGATGCACGAGGAGCTGGGCGCGCCGATCCCGGACAACGGCTATCTGATGCCGTGGGCCGAGCAGGGCGTCCTGCTGCTCAACGCGGTGCTCACGGTCCGGGGCGGCGAGGCCAACTCGCACAAGGGCCGGGGCTGGGAGAGGTTCACCGACGCCGTGATCCGCGCGGTCGCCGGGCGGCCCGACCCGGCGGTGTTCGTGCTGTGGGGGAACTACGCGCAGAAGAAGCTCCCGCTGATCGACGAGTCGCGGCATGTGGTGGTCAAGGGCGCGCATCCGTCGCCGCTGTCGGCGAAGAAGTTCTTCGGCTCGCGTCCGTTCACGCGGATCGACGCGGCGGTGGCGGCGCAGGGGCACGAGCCGATCGACTGGACGATTCCGAACCTGGGCTGAGGACGGAGCGGCGCACGGCGGGGTCTTCGTCCCGGAAGGCCCCGTGCGTACGGACCGGCCTGAGCCGGATCGCCTCCCTCTCCGGTTAGCGTCGGAAGATCAGCCGGCGAGTGCGCGGAGGGCGTGGCGATGGAGCGACGGGAGCAGACGGCGCCGGACACCGTGCTGACGCGGATCGGGCAGGTCGTCATGCTGCACCACGCGGGGGACCGGGAGGAGGCCCGGCACCGGTTCCTGGACCTGTGGGCGGAGATCGGGGAGCACGGGGACCCCCTGCACCGCTGCACCCTGGCGCACTACCTGGCCGACACCCAGGACGACCCCGGGGACGAACTGGCCTGGGACCTGCGCGCGTTGACCGCGGCGGAGGAGATCTCCGAGGACGGGCTCCCCTCGGGCGGGGCGGTGCGCGCGTTCTATCCCTCTCTCCACCTGAATCTGGCCGACGACTACCTCAAGCTCGGCCAGCGCGACGCGGCCCGCCTCCATCTGCGACGGGCCAGGGGATCCGCCGTCGCCCTCGCCGACGACAGGTACGGCGAGGGCGTACGGGCCGCCATCGAACGGCTGGAGTCCCGGCTGGGAGAAGGCGGCGGCGGGACGTGGGCACCGCCGCGGCAACGGCCCTGAGGGGTCGGTCAACGCCGGTACGTGTCGCGGCAGATCGTCGCCTCGGGGCTGTCCCGCCGCCACCCGCCGTAGCGCCTGCCGAGCGCGCACACATCCGCGTTCTTCGGGACGCTCTGGTGGACGTCCTGCCGTACCGACTCCGGGACGTCCGGAAGGCCCGCGGGTGGCCGCTGCGGGCCGCGCGGGGCCGGTGCCCGGTGTTCCGGGCGGGCGGGGCGGGGGCGAGCGTCGCCCGGGCCGGTGCCGGAGGACGGTTGCCGTTCCCGCTGCGGCGAGGCCGCCGGGGGCGTGGCCGGTCGGGACACGGACGCGGTGGGCTGCGGGCGGCGGGACCCCTCGATGAGTTCCAGGGCCTCCCGGGCCGGTGCCTGCACGACCTGCTCCTCCGGCCGGGGCGCCGGCGGCCGGGACGGCGCCGCCGGCGGTCCGGGAACGGGGGGATCCTGGACCGTCACACAGCCGGAGAGGGCCGAGACCGCCACGGTCACCAGGAGCGTCGCTGTGGTCGTCGTTCGATGCACCCGCGCAACTCTGGTGCGTCCGGCCCCTGGTGGGACAGCGGAAAGGCGGAGGATGCCCCGCACGGGTGATGTCCCGCCCCGTACGGAGGTCGCCGGTGGGTCCTGGGTGACGTCAGTCGCCGGTCGAGCCGTCGAGGCGCTCGCGGATCAGGTCGGCGTGGCCGTTGTGCCGCGCGTACTCCTCGATCATGTGGGTGTAGAGCCACCGCAGGTTGAACCGCTCGCCGGTGCGGTGGTGCTTGCCCTCGGAGATGTCGTCCAGGGCGAAGCGGGCGGCGTTGCGCCGGGCGGTCTCGATCTGGGCCTGCCAGGTGGCATACGCCTCCTGATAGGTGTCCGCCTCGGTCAGGTGGAACTCGCCGTCCCGGTTCTCGTCGCTGTAGTAGATCGGCGGCGCGTCCTCGTTCGTCAGTACCTTGCGGAACCAGCCCCGCTCCACATCCGCCATGTGCCGCACCAGCCCCATCAGGGACAGTACGGAGGGCTCTACGGAGGCGGTCCTGAGCTGCTCGTCGCTCAGGCCCTCGCACTTCATGGCGAGGGTCTGCCGGTGGTAGTCCAGCCAGCCTTCCAGCATGGCGCGTTCGGCGGCGTCGGTGGCGGGTTCGGTGCGCTCGATGGTCATGCCCGCATCCTTTCCCAACTCGCCCGGACTGCCCAGGGGTTTTCAGCGGCCCGGCTCGACCTCATGAGGCTTCGCCGAGTGGTGGCCCCGCAGCGGCCGTATGCTTCCGAGCAGACCCCGGCAGGCAACCGTTGGAGGAGTACCCCGTGAAGGTCGGCTGCATCGGACTCGGCGACATCGCGCAGAAGGCCTACCTCCCGGTTCTCGCCTTCCAGCCCGGGATCGAACTGCATCTGCAGACCCGTACGCCCGCCACGCTCGACCGCGTCGCCGACGGCCTCCATGTCCCGCGCGAGCGGCGGCACACCACCCTCGACTCCCTCCTGGACCGGGGCCTCGACGCCGCCTTCGTGCACGCGCCGACGCTCGTGCACCCGGAGATCGTGACGCGGCTGCTGGAGGCGGGCGTGCCGACGTACGTCGACAAGCCGCTGGCCTACGAACTCGACGACTCCGCACGGCTGGTGGCGCTCGCCGAGGAGCGGGACGTGAGCCTCGCCGTCGGGTTCAACCGGCGCTACGCCCCCGGCTACGCGCAGTGCGCCGACCATCCGCGCGAGCTGATCCTGATGCAGAAGAACCGCATCGGGCTGCCGGAGGAGCCGCGCATGATGATCCTCGACGACTTCATCCACGTCGTCGACACCCTGCGGTTCCTGGCGCCCGGCGCGGTCGACGACGTGACCGTGCGCGCCCGCGTCCGGGACGGTCTGCTGCACCACCTGGTGCTCCAGCTCGCCGGGGACGGCTTCACCGCGCTGGGTGTGATGAACCGGCTCAGCGGTTCGGCCGAGGAGATCCTCGAGGTGTCCGGACAGGACACCAAGCGACAGGTGATCAACCTCGCCGAGGTGGTCGACCACAAGGGGCAGCCGACCGTCAGGCGGCGCGGGGACTGGGTGCCGGTGGCCCGGCAGCGCGGGATCGAGCAGGCGGTGCTGGCGTTCCTGGACGCGGTCCGTGCGGGGAAGGTGCTCAGCGCCCGGGACGCGCTGGAGACCCATGAACTGTGCGAGCGGGTCGTACGCGCGGTTCAGGAGCGGACCGCCTGAGCCGCAGGGTCCGTACGCCCTCGCCGGCGGCCCAGGCGGCGAGGATCAGCAGTGCCGCGTGCACCGTCCAGTCCCCGTGGCGGACGTACGGCGTCGTGCCGTGGGCGAGGGGGACCTCGTAGACCTGCGCGGCGGACGCGTCCGTCCCGAGCCACGGTCCGATCCGCTGTCCGCTCGGGCCGTAGACGGCCGAGACACCGGTCAGCGTCGCGTGGACCATGGGACGGCCGGTCTCGGCGGCACGCAGCGCGGCCAGCGATGCGTGCTGCTCGGGCGCCCAGCTCTGCTGGAAGGTGGACGTGGACGACTGGCCGACCAGCACATCCGCGCCTTCCCGGGTGAGGTGGCGGGTCATGTCGGGGAAGGCGGTCTCGAAGCACACCATCGGGCCGACGCGCAGTCCGTTGCCCACGTTCATCACGACCGGCTGGGAGCCGCGCCTGCGGTCCTCGCCCGCCGCCTTGCCGACGGAGGTGGCCCAGCCGAGCAGGGAGCGGGCCGGGATGTACTCGCCGAACGGCACGAGCCGCATCTTGTCGTAGCGCTCGCCGGTAAGGCCGTCCGGGCCGACCAGGATCGAGCTCTTGTAGATGCCGGGCTTGTCGGAGCGCCGGGCGTCCACGTTGACCAGGATGCCGGCGTCCGTAGCGCGGGACAGTGCCGCGAGCCGCTGGGCGAGATCGGGCCGGTCCCCGAGGTCGAAGCCGACGCTGCTCTCGCCCCAGACGATCAGGTCGACGTCCTGCCCGGCGAGCCGGCGGGTGAGCTGTTCCTCCCGGTCGAAGCGGCGGTCCGCGCTCTTGCCGCCGTCGATGACGCCCGGCTGGACCACGGCGACCCTGACCTCGCCGTCGACGTCCGGGCGGGGCGAGAAGGCCCAGGCCGCCGAGGTGGCGGCGGCCGTGGCGACGAGACCGGCCACGGCGGGCACACGGGCCCGGCGGATCGCCACCAGGACGGCGACGGCGACGTTGACGGCGACGATCAGGAAGCTCAGCAGCCACACGCCGCCGACCGAGGCGAGCCGCAGTGCCGGTTCCACCTGCCACTGGCTGGAGCCGAGCATGCCCCAGGGGCCGCCGAGGCCCTGCCAGGAGCGGATCAGCTCGACGGCCAGCCAGCCGGACGGCAGGACGAGGAGGGCGGCCGCGATCCGCCGCCGCGAGGGCGCGCCTGCCAGCAGCCGGTGCGCCAGCCAACCCCACAGGGCCCACAGGGCGCCGAGCAGCGCGGCGAGGACGAATGTGAAGACGTGCAGGAAGGGCAGCAGCCAGTGGTGCATCGCCAGCATGAAGCCGAAGCCGCCCCACCAGCCGTCGTACGCCGCGCGCTTCCCGGTCGGTGCGGTGCGCAGCAGCAGGAGCCAGGGGACCAGCGCGACCCAGGCGCACCACCACAGGGACGGGGCGGGGTAGGCGAGCACGGGAAGGGCGCCCGCGATCACGGCGGCGGCCGAGCGCCGCCACGGGGAGGCGAGCCAGTGGCCCAGCGTCTTCATAGGCGCCTCCTACCCCGCGGGTGCCTCCAGTGTGCGCCCTGCGGACGATCTAGGACAGAGGACGCCGGGTCAGTTGATCACAGGTGCCTTCTGCCGCTCGGGAAGGCGCCGCCACTTCTCCTGGACCACCACCGCGCTCAGCCGCCAGCCGTCGTCCGTGCGCAGCAGGGCGAAGGCGTACCGGCCGCCGCACACGAAGTCGGGTGCGGGGCCCGCGGTGGCCATGGGGTTGACGTAGTCGGCCTGGACCTGGGCCGTGTCGCCGGTGTCCTGTTCCCAGATGCCGAAGCGCACCCGCCGGTTGACGATCAGGTGCTGCCGCATGGTGAACAGCCGCATGCTCTCGGCGAGCCAGGCGGCAACCGTCGTGGCCTCCCCTTCGATGCCGCCGGCCGAGCGGTAGTCCGCCCGCCCCTGCGGGGCGAACAGGCCCCGGTACGCCTCCCAGTCGCCGTCGTCGACCGCCACCGCGTAGTCGGTGATCAGCCCGTCGACGGCCAGCCGGTCTCTCACGGTAGCGAGCTCCACGCGCTGCGTCATCGGCTCAGTGTTGGGCATGGAGGGTGCGGAGCCAAGGGGTGTGACGCAAAGGGGTGGTTGAGGAGGAGAGGCGGAGGTGGGGGCCGTCAGGCCGCTTCGACGACCTCGCCGCGGATCGCGGCCGCCCACTCGACGACGAGGAACTCGTACTCCGCGCGCTCCTCGGCGGACAGCTTGCCGCCCGTGCGCCGCCAGAGCGCACGGATCTCCTCGTTGACCTCGGCGGCGGACCGCACGGAACCAGGGGTCGAGAAATCGGGGGACATGCGGGCAAGCCTAGGGGCACCCACTGACAGCCCGCTACCGGACGGCTACGGGATCCCTATGCGGTTGGTCACGAGACGCGGCTCACAGGCCGCGGGGTCAGCCCGCCGACTCGGCCGCGTGCGGGCTCAGCTCACCCATCGACACCAGGACGATGATGAGGATGCCGAGCGCGATGCGGTAGTAGACGAACGGCATGAAGCTCTTGGTGGTGATGAACTTCATGAACCACGCGATCACCGCGTAACCGACCGCGAAGGCGATGATCGTCGCGAAGATCGTCGGACCCCACGAGACATGGCCGCCCTCCGTCGCGTCCTTGAGCTCGAACAGGCCGGAGGCGAGCACCGCCGGGATGGCCAGCAGGAAGGAGTAGCGGGCCGCGGCCTCGCGTGTGTAGCCCATGAACAGGCCGCCGCTGATGGTGGCGCCGGAGCGGGAGACACCCGGGATCAGGGCCATGGCCTGGCAGGCGCCGTAGATCAGTCCGTCCCGGACGCCCAGGTCCTCCAGGGCCTTGCGCTGCTTGGGCGCGCGGTGGCGGCCGCTCTTCTCGTCCCGGGCCGCGAGGCGGTCGGCGACGCCCAGGACGATGCCCATGCCGATCAGCATCGTCGCCGTGAGCCGCAGGTCGCGGAACGGTCCCTCGATCTGGTCCTTCAGCGTCACGCCGAGCACGCCGATCGGGATCGAGCCGACGATGACGAGCCAGCCCATCCGGGCGTCGGGGTCACTGCGCAGCGCCTTGTCGGTCAGCGAGCGCGTCCACGCGGACAGGATCCGCCCGATGTCCTTGCGGAAGTAGATCAGCACGGCGGCCTCGGTGCCGATCTGGGTGATCGCCGTGAAGGCCGCACCCGGGTCCTTCCAGCCCGAGAAGGCCGCTGTCAGCCGCAGATGCGCGCTGGAGGAGACGGGGAGGAACTCGGTCAGCCCCTGGACGAGTCCGAGGATGAGTGATTCGAACCAAGACATGAGGTAGCGGAGTCCAAGTGCCGGTGTGGGACGGACGACGGGCACACCGGGCCGCCATATGAGATGACCGTGGGATCAGGTGTGCCGAGGGGGAAGCGTAGCGTCCCCGGATGACCCCTGGGACACAGGGGTTTGGAAGGCGGTCCCCGGGGTGGCCGGATCAGGCCGCCGTCGGGCCGGTCACCGTCCAGCCGGGCGCCTGGGGGCGGGCCGTTAGGTCCTCGTGGCGGACCTCGTCTCCGCAGGCCCGGCAGGTGACGGCCGGGGCGAGGGCCCGGCCGCAGGAGTGCTCGATGACCATCGGGCGGTCGCCGTCCGTCCGCAGATGGCGGTCGCCCCACGCCATGAGGGTCATCAGCACGGGCTCCAGCTCCAGTCCGGCCTGAGTGGGCCGGTACTCGAAGCGCTGCGGGCGCTCGCTGTAGGGCTGCTTGGTCAGGATCCCGGCGTCGACGAGCCGGCGCAGCCGGGTGGCGAGGATGTCGCGCGGGGCGCCGATGTTGCGCACCAGCTGGTCGAAACGGCCGTTGCCGAGGCACACCTCCCGCAGTACGAGCAGGGAGTACTTCTCGCCCACGAGCGCGAGGGTGTCGGCGATGGAGCAGGGGCGCGGGTCTTTGCTGGCGGCCATGAAGCCCAGTCTAGAAGAGGGTTGGATTTTCCAACTCCCCAGGCTACGGTGAGTTCGGATTTCCTACTCACTAGTAGACCCTGGTGGTTCCCGGCAGCCATGGAGGCCCGCACCATGCGTGACGCAGTCATCGTCGAAGCCGTACGCACCCCGATCGGCAAGGGCAAGGAGAACGGCGCCCTCGCGCACGTCCACCCCGTGGAGCTGCTCGCCCACACCCTGCGCACCCTCGTCGAAAGGTCAGGCGTCGACCCGGCACTGATCGACGACGTCATCGGCGGCACCGTCGACCAGGTCGGCGAGCAGGCCATGAACACCACCCGCTACGCCGTCCTCTCGGCGGGCTTCCCGGAGTCGGTGCCCGCGACCACCGTGGACCGTCAGTGCGGCTCCTCGCAGCAGGCCGTGCACTTCGCGGCGCAGGGCGTGCTCTCGGGCGCCTACGACCTCGTCGTGGCCTGCGGGGTCGAGTCGATGAGCCGGGTGCCGATGTGGTCGAACGTGCCCGCCGGCAAGGATCCCTTCGGCCCCGGCGTGGCCGAGCGCTACCCCGAGGGGCTCGTCCCGCAGGGCGTCAGCGCCGAGCTGATCGCCGCCAAGTGGTCGATCGGCCGCGAGCGGATGGACGCCTTCGCGGTCTCCTCCCATCGGAAGGCCGCAGCGGCCTGGGAGAACGGGCTCTTCGACGCCGAGACCGCACCGCTGGAGGGAGTCACACGCGACGAGTGCGTACGGCCCGGCAGCACCACCGAGATCCTCGCCGGGCTCAAGCCCGCCTACTACGACCCCGGCTTCGCCGAACGCTTCCCGCAGATCGAGTGGAACGTCACGGCGGGCAACGCAAGCCCGGTCAACGACGGTGCCTCGGCGGTGCTGATCACGTCGAGCGAGACGGCCGCCCGGCTCGGTCTGCGCCCGCTGGCCCGGCTGCACAGCTTCGCCGTCACCGGCTCCGACCCGCTGCTGATGCTGACCGGCGTCGTACCGGCGACCGAGAAGGTGCTGCGCAGGGCGTCGCTGACCCTCGACGACATCGACCTGTTCGAGGTCAACGAGGCGTTCTCCAGTGTCGTACTGGCCTGGCAGCAGGAGACCGGCGCCGACCTCGCCCGGGTCAATGTGCACGGCGGCGCCATCGCCCTCGGCCATCCCCTCGGCGCGAGCGGGACCCGTCTGACGACGACGCTCGTGCACGCGATGAGGGAACGGGGCGCCCGGTACGGGCTCCAGACGATGTGCGAGGCGGGCGGGCTCGCCAACGCCATGGTGCTCGAACGGGTGTGACCGGGGCCCGGCCCCGGCTCGGTTCGGTTCGGTTCGGTTCGGCGTAACGGTTCGTCAGAGGCGGCGCAGCTGGTGCCGCTTGCGCCACGCAAGCACCACGCCCGCAAGCGCGGGCACGGCGATGCACGCCAGGGCGATCAGGAAGGCGGGGGACGTCGGCGTGGAGGCACGGGCGCCGGCGACGACATAGGCGGCGGTGTTCGGGATCGAGCCGAGGCCCGTCGCCAGCAGGAACGGCAGCAGGCCCATACGGGAGAAGGAGGCGCAGTAGTTCGCGGCCCAGAACGGCACGCCGGGGAAGAGCCGCACCGCCAGCATCGAGCGGAAGCCGTGCCGGCTGAGCTGGCCGTCGACCGCCTTCAGCCAGCGCCCGCGCAACAACGGCCGCAGGGCGTCCTGGCCCAGCGCCCGGCCCAGGCAGAAGGCGATGCCGGCGCCCAGCACCGTGCCCGCCAGAGCCGTGCCGGTGCCCAGCTGGGAGCCGAACAGCGCACCCGCGGCGAGGTTCAGCAGCGGCCTCGGCACGAACGCCACGGTGCACACGCCGTACGCCACCGCGAACACCACCGCCGCCGCGGCTCCGCCGAGCTGCGGCGGCCAGCCCTCCGTCAGCAGCCGCTGCGGCTCGAAGAGCAGCACGGCGCACGCGCCCCCGGCGAGCAGGGCGACGAGCAGGGAAAGCCGCGACCACGGGGAGAGCAGCACTCTCGTGCAGCGAGCGGCGAAATGGGTCGGTACAGCGGACGAGGCGGTCGTTGCCGGGGAAGCGGCGACGGCGAGCTCCGCGGTGCTGGCCCGGGGAGAGGCCGTGGCGGTGCCCCCAGAGCGGGTGGTGGCATCGAGCATCCGGCGACACTAACCGACAAATGTGTGTGATCGCCGTATGGTTCGTCTCACCAGCGTCACAGGCAGTTGAACGCTTCCTTGCGTGCGGCCCCCCGAAAACCATTCGACGTGCGGTAAAGCGTCGGCAAGGATCGACGTCATGTTCCGGCAGGCCTTCACCCTCGCAGCATCCGTGGTCACGGATGCCCCGAAGGCTGCCGTCGTAGCTCCCACAGCCGTTGCAGACGGCGCCCGAAGCTGACCCTCTCCGGTTCGTCCGGTCGGACCCCGCAAGGGGAGGGTCGGGCAGGTCCTCGGGGTCCCACTTCATGACTAGACGCTTCGAGGTACAGCCATGTCCAAGACGGCCTACGTCCGTACGAAACCGCATCTCAACATCGGCACGATGGGTCATGTCGACCACGGCAAGACCACCCTGACCGCCGCCATCACCAAGGTCCTCGCCGACCGCGGCAACGGCGCGTTCGTGCCGTTCGACCGGATCGACCGGGCGCCCGAGGAGGCGGCGCGCGGCATCACCATCAACATCGCGCACGTGGAGTACGAGACCGACACACGGCACTACGCGCATGTCGACATGCCGGGCCATGCCGACTACGTCAAGAACATGGTCACCGGCGCCGCGCAGCTCGACGGGGCGATCCTCGTCGTCTCCGCGCTCGACGGGATCATGCCGCAGACCGCCGAACACGTGCTGCTCGCCCGGCAGGTGGGCGTCGACCACATCGTCGTCGCCCTCAACAAGGCCGACGCGGGTGACGAGGAGCTGACCGACCTGGTCGAGCTGGAGGTACGCGACCTGCTCACCGCGCACGGCTACGGCGGTGACTCCGTACCCGTCGTGCGCGTCTCGGGTCTGAAGGCGCTGGCGGGGGACCCGCGCTGGACGGCGTCCGTCGAGGCGCTGCTCGACGCGGTCGACACGTATGTGCCGATGCCGGAGCGGTATCTGGACGCGCCGTTCCTGCTGTCCGTGGAGAACGTGCTGACCATCACCGGGCGGGGGACCGTGGTGACCGGTGCGGTGGAGCGGGGCACGGTGCGGGTCGGGGACCGGGTCGAGGTGCTCGGGGCCTCCGTCGAGACGGTGGTCACGGGCCTTGAGACCTTCGGCAGGCCGATGGAGGAGGCGCAGGCCGGGGACAACGTGGCGTTGCTGCTGCGAGGGGTGGCACGGGATGTCGTCCGGCGGGGGCATGTGGTCGCCGCGCCGGGGAGTGTCGTGCCCAGTCGTCGGTTCACCGCGCAGGTGTATGTGCTGTCCGCGCGGGAGGGCGGGCGTACGACTCCGGTCTCCAGCGGGTATCGGCCGCAGTTCTATATCCGTACGGCGGATGTGGTGGGAGACGTCGATCTCGGTGAGGTCGGTGTCGCGCGGCCCGGTGACACGGTTGTCATGACCGTGGAGTTGGGGCGGGAGGTGCCGTTGGAGGCGGGGCTCGGGTTTGCCATTCGTGAGGGTGGCAGGACGGTTGGCGCGGGGACCGTGACCGTGGTGGGTTGAGGTTGTCGGGGAGCTGCGCGGCCGTTGTGGCTGGTCGCGCAGTTCCCCGCGCCCCTAAAGGTCTGTTGCACAACGGCACAATGGGGGAGTGAACGAAGCCATCGCCGTCGCCCGGCCCGTCGATCACGGGTTCGCCAAGCTCATGCCCGACGTCGACCGTGAAAGGGCCTGGCTGCTGACCGTCGACGGGGCGCCTCAGTCGTATGTCGATCTGGACGATCCGACGCATCTGGAGTTCGAGTACACGCGGCGGCTCGGGCATGTGCTGGATGTCGTGGCGGAGCCGGGGCGGGTGCTGGACGTGGTGCACCTCGGGGGTGGGGCGCTCACGCTGCCCCGGTATGTGGCCGCCACCCGGCCGGGATCACGGCAGGACGTCGTCGAGGCGGACAGGGGGCTGCTGGAGCTGGTGGCCGAGCGGCTGCCGTTGCCGGAGGGCGCCCGGGTCGCGTCGCACGCGGCGGACGCGCGGGACTGGCTGGAGAAGGCCGCGGCGGACTCGGCCGATGTGATCGTCGCCGATGTGTTCGGCGGTTCGCGGGTGCCGGCGCACCTCACGTCCGTTCCCTATGTCCGCGAGGCCGCGCGGGTGCTGCGGGACGGCGGGGTCTATCTGGCCAATCTCCCCGACGCGGCGCCGTTCGCCTTTCTGCGGTCCCAGCTCGCCACCCTGGCGACGGCGTTCGAGGAACTCGTGCTGATCGCCGAGCCGGGCGTGCTGCGGGGGCGGCGGTTCGGCAACGCGGTGCTCGTGGCGGGACACCACGAGATCGATCTGACCGCTCTGGCGCGGCGCACGGCCGCCGACGCCTTTCCGGCCCGGGTCGAACACGGCGCTTCCCTGCGGCGGTTCATCGGGGGCGCGCCGGCGGTGCGGGACGAGGATGCCGTGCCGTCACCCGAGCCCCCCGACGGGGCGTTCGGTATCGGCTGAAGCGCGCTCGACGCCGCCCTGCGCCACCGGCGTGGTCCGGCGTCGCAGATTGCGTACGTCCGGTACGCACAGCGCGCCCGCCGTGACCAGGACGACCAGGCCCGCGCAGCCCCACAGCGCCGTCGTACGGCCGAACGCCTCCTCCGCCGGGCCCGCCCCGGCCGTGGCGAGCGGGGACAGCGCGACGGAGCCGAACCAGTCGTACGCCGAGACGCGCGAGAGCTTGTCCTCGGGGATCTCCTGGTGCAGGGCCGTCATCCAGGAGACGCCGAACACCTCCACGGTCGCGCCCGCGACGAACATCACCACGAACAGGACCCCGACGGGGACCGGGACGGCTAGTGCGGCCGCGGGCAGGGCCAGGGGGAACACGCACAGGGTGCCCGCGAGGAGCAGACGGCGGGGTTTCCAGCGGGTCATCAGCAGGGCGCCGGCGACCGTGCCGGCCCCGAACGCCGCCAGGGCGAGGCCCCAGGGGCCCGCGCCACCGAGGTGGTCGCGGGCGACGAGCGGACCGTACACCGCTTCGGCGGTGGCGACCACGGCGTTGGCGATCGAGAACTGAAGGACGATCGCCCACAGCCAGGGCCGGCCGGCGAACTCCCGCCAGCCCTCCCGCAGATCGGCGAGCATCCCGCCGCCCGGTGCGCGCGGCGCGATGTGACCGACGTCGAGGAAGGCGCGGAGCGCCCCGGCGAGCGCGAAGGCCGCGGCGTCCGCCGCGAGCACCCAGCCGGGACCGATCGCGGCGACCATGGCCCCGCCGAGCGCGGCACCGCCCAGGGCCGCGCCCTGCATCGCCATCCGGAACACCGCGAACGCGCGGCCCGCCTGCTCGCCCTCGACCGAGGACATCAGCATGCCCTCGGCGGCCGGGCCGAAGAAGGCCTGGCCGGTCCCGCCCAGGGCGGCGAGCAGCATCATGTGCCACAGCAGGGGCTCCCCGGCCAGCACGAGGGCGGCGAAGGCGGCCTGCGAAAGGCAGTTCAGGGCGTTGGCCGCGACCATCACATGGTGCCGCGGCAGCCGGTCCGCGACGGCGCCGCCGATCAGCAGGAACAGCACCAGCGGGAGCGTCCGTGCCGCCGCCACCAAGCCGACGTCACCGCTGTCACCGCCCGCTTCGAGAACGGCGAACGCCGCCGCGACCAGGGCGCCGTGGCTGCCCAGATTGGTGACGACCGCGGCGGCGGTCAGCAGGGAGTAGTTGCGGCCCGCCCAGGCGGGGCGACGCTTGGTGGTCGGCACCCCGTGACTATCGCGGGGGCCCGGCCCCTTGCCAAACGATTTTGTCGCGGCCCAGGCCGGTCACGCTCCCTGTGGCCCGTCCTTGGTGAGCCGCACGGTGCCGAGGATCTTCTGGATGGTCGCCTCGGACAGTTCGCCCTTGACGCCCTTGGCGCCGTACAGGTTCCAGGTGACGAAGTCGCCCGCGCTGTTCTTGAAGGCGAAGGTGATCGCCTTGCCGTCGCTGTCGCACTTGCCGTTCTGCGGGGTGTTCTCCGAGTGCGCCGTGGCGACACTGCCCTTGATGCCCGACTTGGTGGTGTACGGCTTGGGCTTGGTGAACTTCACGCTCTTCTTGTCCGGCTGGGTGTAGCCGCCGAAGATCCACCACGGCACGCGGGTCTCGGCCGCCTCGTCCGTGGTCTTCGCGCCGTCCTCACCGCGGGTGCCGACGGTGGCCAGGGCGGTGTCGTCCTCGCGGCCGTCCTTGTCGTCGTCGTCCGTGCACCACTTGGACTTCAGATAGGCGGGGGCGGTGACGGTGGTGCGATCCATCTCACCGTCCTTCTTCTCCCACTCGAAGCCCACGCTCGTACCGGGAGTCTCGATCTCCCAGTCGGCGGGGACGTCGAACTGGGTGCCGAAGCGCGTGTTGACGACGACCTTCCAGCCGGGAATGGTCGCCTTCTCCTCCGCGCCGCCGCGCGGGTTGTCCTCGGAAGCCGAGGCACTCGGCTCCGTGGAGGCCTCCTTGGACGCGGCCTTGGCCGGCTTCTTGTTCTTCCCGTCGGCCGTGTCGGCCGTGTCGTCCTTGTCGCCGCCCAGCACCAGGAAGCCGGTGACACCGGCCGCCACGACCACCGCCGTGGCCGCGATGATCGCGACCAGCTTCGTCCGGTTGCCGCCGCCACCACCCTGCGGAGGCTGGGGCGCGCCGGCCGGCGCCGGGGCGCCCCACTGCGGCTGCTGCCCGTAGGCCGGCTGTTGCTGATAGCCCGGCTGCTGGTACGGATTCGGCTGCTGGTACCCCGGCTGCTGGTACGGGTTGTTCGCTTGCGGGTTCTGCTCGCCCCCGGGCGGCTGCTGTCCTGGCCACATGGGCAGTCACCCTAGCCGCGCCCCGACACGATTCGGTCACCGCCTGTGGACGGAGACGTAGCAACGCGGGGACGATGCGGCGCGAATCGCCGTGCGGCGGACCGATGCGGCGGTCGTCACACGGCCTGGGCAAGGCCTGGCCAGGCGTCTCTACTCGTGAGTAACATGCGGCCATGAGCGCAGACCAGATGTCCATCGGCGAGATGCTCGCCGCCACGGTGCCCATGGCCCGGACCCTGAACCTCGAGTTCCTCGAGACCACGCCGGAGCGGGCGGTGGTGTCCCTGCCGGACCAGAGCGACTACCACAACCACGTGGGCGGGCCGCACGCCGGCGCGATGTTCACGCTGGGTGAGTCCGCGAGCGGGGCGATCGTGCTGGCCGCGTTCGGGGATCAGCTCTCGCGTGCCGTGCCGCTCGCCGTCAGTGCCGAGATCGCCTACAAGAAGCTGGCGATGGGCGCGGTCACGGCGACCGCGACCCTCGGCCGCCCGGCCGCCGAGGTCGTCGCCGAACTGGACGCCGGCGGGCGCCCCCAGTTTCCGGTGGCCATCGCCATCCAGCGGGCTGACGGTGCCGTGACGGGCGAGATGACGGTCGTCTGGACGCTGCGCCCCAACGGCTGAGCGCGCTGTCGCGCGGCTGAGGCCCCGGACGACGGGCGAATCCCGGCCCGGGGCCCTCGCGTTGCCTCAGGCCGCGATGTGCCGTCGCGTGGGGGACGCCGGGTGTGTGCCGTCCAGCTCCGCGACGAACCCCTTGAGCCATGCCACGAACTCCGGTCCCAGGTCGGGCCGGTCGCAGGCCAGCCGGACCACCGTGCGAAGGTAGTCCGCCCTGTCGCCGGTGTCGTAGCGCAGGCCCTTGAAGACGACCCCGTGTACCGTGCCGCCCGCGGCCAGCTCCTGGAGGGCGTCGGTCAGCTGGATCTCCCCGCCCCGGCCCGGCGGGGTGCGCTCCAGGACGCCGAAGACGGCCGGGTCGAGGACGTAGCGCCCGATGACCGCGTAACGGCTCGGCGCGTCCTGCCGGGCCGGCTTCTCTATCAGGCCGGTGACACGGACGACGTCGTCCTCGCCGGTCGGTTCGACGGCGGCGCAGCCGTAGAGGTGGATCTGCTCCGGAGGGACCTCCAGCAGGGCGACGACGCTGCCGAGCCGGCGGTCGCGGACGTCGAGCATCCGGCTGAGCAGCGTCTCGCGCGGGTCGATCAGGTCGTCGCCGAGGAGGACCGCGAAGGGCTGGTCGCCGACGTGCCGGCGGGCGCACAGGACGGCGTGGCCGAGGCCGAGCGGGTCGCCCTGCCGGATGTGGTGGATGCTCGCCAGCCGGCCCGGGTCGCGCACCGCGTCGAGCCGTACGGTGTCGCCCTTGGCGGCGAGGGCCTGCTCCAGTTCGAAGGCGTGGTCGAAGTGGTCCTCGATGGCCCGCTTGTGCCGGCCGGTGACCATCAGGACGTCGTCGAGTCCCGCCGCTGCCGCCTCCTCGACGACGTACTGGATGGCCGGCTTGTCGACGACCGGCAGCATCTCCTTGGGCGTCGCCTTCGTGGCGGGCAGGAAGCGGGTGCCGAGGCCGGCGGCCGGGACGACCGCCTTGCGGACGGTGCGGGTGGTCCGGGCGGGTGTGACCGGGGTGGAAGGGTGGGGGGCGATCATGCGGCCCATGCTGACCCGCCCGGCTGAGAGCGCGCCGAGAGTCACATGGGAGTGCGCTGTGGAGTTGGAGATTTCGTGTGCCAACCGCCTTTGCGTGCACACAACTTGAGGCTCTCGGCCGTGCGGTTTTCGAATGCCGGTGCGGATACCGCCGGTAACATATCTGAATTCCCGGCGTTTTGAACTCGGGTCATCCGAACTCCTTGTTACCTGTGAGTCGCATGTGCGAAAGTGAGCCGGCTCACACCCAAGTCCGCGACTGACGCGGCATAGGTATGCACCAATCACGCACCTGCTTTCCGACGGACGCGCAATTCGCATGCCGTCCTGCGGCTGGAAGGAAATGGTTCAGTGCAATCCCCGTACCCCCCACGCCCGCCGTACCCGCCACGACCCGGAGCGGGGCCTGCGGAGTCCGACCGCGATCTTCTCGCCCGGGTCGGCGAACGCGGTGAAGGCCCGCGCGCCGTCGCGCTGTTGCTCTCGCGGCACTGGCGGGCCGTCTACGAGTACGCCGTGATCTGTCTGGCGTCCTCGGCGGATTCGGCGTCCATGGCGGCCGCGGCCGCTTTCCGCCGGGAACTCGCCGGGCCCGGCGGCGGTGCCCTGCGTCCGCGCCTGCTCGCGGCCGTGCGGGACACGGTCGGGGAATGGGCCGCCGACGACGGCATTTCCGTCGTGCTGCCGGAACTCCGCAAAACCGTCGGTGCCCGCGGGCTGCGCGCCGCCCGGTCCATGACGCCCGAAAGGCGGCGCCTCGCGGAACGCGCATTCCGGGCCCTTCCCGGGGCTTCCCAATGCCTGCTCTGGCACACGGAGGTCGAGGCCGAGCCCATATCCGTACCGGCCGGTCTGCTGGGCGTGGACCCCCGTACCGCGTCGGCCGCCCTGGAGCAGGCGCGCGAGCAATTCCGGGCGGGGTGCGTACGGGCGCACCGGGAACTCGCGCCGACGCCGGAATGCCGGTACTACAACCGCTTGCTGGACGTTCCGATGCGCCGCGGCGGGGCTCTGCTGCCGGATGTGCAACGGCATCTCATGGCCTGCCGCTACTGCCGTCACGCCGCCGAGCAACTCAGCCATTTCGAGGGCGGTCTGGAGGAGCTGCTCGTCGAGACCGTGCTCGGCTGGGGCGCCCGCCGCTACCTCGAATCGCGGCCGGGCCGCGACGGGGGCCCGCACGCCCTTCCCGCACCCCCGGCCGGTGGCCGCCACCGCCTGCGGGCCCACGCCTTGCCGGCGGGCGGCCGGCAGGGGCCTCCGAGGAAGCACACGAAAGCGCTGGCCGCCGCGGTCGGGCTGACCTCCCTCGTGCTGCTCGCGACCCTGCTCGCCGCCCGGGGCTGGTCGGAGGAGGGCGGTACCGCCGCTCCTCAGGCCACCTGGGGAGCGGTCAGCGGCCACTCCGTCGACCCGGACGGCGCGGGATCCCCGTCCACGGAGCCGTCCCCGGCCGGCGCCCCGTCGGCCGCCTCCGCCGGCAACTCCGCCGAGGTGGCCCGTGGGCGGCTGCGCAACCTCGACGCCGGACTGTGCCTCGACACCCGGGGCGGCCGGGTCCGGGCCGACACCCGTGTCGTGCTGACCGCCTGCTCCGCCGGGTCCCCGCAGTGGTCGTACCAGGACGACGGCCTGCTGCGCAGCGCCGCCGACCCGACGCTCTGCCTCGGCTCCGACACCGCCGAGGGGACGGTCGGTCTGGCCGGGTGTCTCGTGCACGCCGGGGTCGTGCGCTACGACCTGACCGTGCGCGGCGAACTCCTGCCGCGCGGCGGCAACGGACTGGCCGTCGCCCCCGGGAAAGGCCGGCATGTGATCGTCACCGGGCGCGACGGATCCGGGGAGCAACGCTGGGCGCTGGAACCGGCGGTCGCCCGTGAGGAGGCGGGGGAGTCCCGGAAGAAGCGGACCCGGGACTCCCGGGCCGTGCCGCGAGAGGACCGCCGGGAGAAGGAGGAGCCGTACGCCGACGCCCCCTCGGCGCACCCGCCCGAGTCCCCGCGAGTCAAGTCCGAGCAGGAGCCCCCGCCGGACCGGTACGAGCCACGGCTCGCCCAGGTCGACTGCTGCGACGAACCCGACCCGGACCCCGACGGCACGGCCGAGCCCGGCCCCGGCGCACTGGGGCGGGCGACCGCCGGTGTCACAAGGACCGCGCTGACACTGCACGCCGTGACACGTCCGTAGGGCCGGGGCCGGGGTCACCCGGCCGGGTGACCCCGGGCCCCGTTCGCTGGGAGAGGTTCACCCGAGCTGACCGTGGTGTCCGGCGAAGGTGGAAGCGGGCTTGGCGCATAGTGCGTAAATGACCGACTCCGTCTCTCGTTTCCCCCGGCGGTCCGCCCTCCGGCTGCTCGGTGGAGCCGTCGCCGTGGTCGCTGCGGCCACCGGCGGCTTCGCCCCGGCCTCCCGTGCGCACGCGAGGGACGGACGCGGCCGGGGCACCGGCGCCCGGGTCGAGGGGCTGCTCGCCCGGCTCACCCTCGACGAGAAGATCTCCCTGCTGCACGGCGCCACCGACCCGCGCCCGCTCGGCCAGGCGGGTTACGTCCCCGGAGTGGCACGGCTCGGTATCCCGCCGCTGCGTCTCGCCGACGGCCCGGCCGGTGTCCGCGTCACCCGGCACGCCACCGCCCTGCCCGCCCCCGTCCTGCTGGCCTCCGCCTTCGACCCCGATCTGGCCAGGCGCTACGGCCAGGTCATCGGACGGGAGGGCCGCGCCCTCGGCCAGGACGTGCTGCTGTCCCCGATGGTCAACCTCATCCGCACGCCGTACGCCGGCCGCAACTTCGAGACCTTCAGCGAGGACCCGCTGCTCTCCGCCCATCTGGTCGCCGCCGAGATCGAGGGCATCCAGGCCGAGGGGCTCATCGCGACCGTCAAGCACTTCGCGCTCAACAACCAGGAGCGCGACCGCACCTCCGTCGATGTGCGCGTCGACGAACGGACCCTGCACGAGACCGAGCTGCGCGGCTTCGAAGCGGCCGTCGTGGCGGGCACCGGTGCGGTGATGGGCGCGTACAACAAGGTCAACGGCACCTTCGCCTGCGAGAACGAGGAACTGCTCACCGGTGTCCTGCGCGAGCGCTGGGGCTTCACCGGCTGGGTGATGACCGACTGGTCCGCCGCGCACAGCACCCGCGAGGCCCTCATGGCGGGCCTCGACATGGAGATGCCCGACGACACCCACTTCGGCACGCCCCTCGCCTCTGCCGTGCGGGACGGCGGCGTGCCCGAGCGGTATGTCGACCGGGCCGTGCGCCGCGTCCTGACCGTCATGGACCGCTTCGGGCTGCTCGGCGGCACCGTCCCGCCCCGTCCGGACCGTGACGCGAAGGCCGGCGCGGCCGTCGCGCGCGAGGTCGCCGAGGCGGGCGCCACCCTGCTGCGCAACGCACACGGCACCCTGCCCCTGACCGCCGGCGGGAGCGTGGCGGTGATCGGGCCGACCGGCGCCCGGCCCCTGGTCAGCGGCGGCGGCAGCGCGCACGTGGTGCCCGAGCACGCCGACAGCCCCCTCGACGCCCTCCGGTCGCGCGCCGCACGGGTGACCTACGCGCTCGGCGAGGACGCCTTCGGCAAGCCACTCCCGGCGAGCGCGCTCGACCCCGCCTTCGACACCGAGGCCCAGCGCGTCGACGCCGGCCGCACCTGGACGTACGACGGCACCCTCACGGTGACCGACGCCGAAGCCGGCGACGACTGGACGTTCGTCCTGCACTACTCCGGCACGCCCCCGCTCCGCCCGAAGGTCCTCCTCGACGGAGAGGAACTGTTCCCTCTGGTGCCCGGCTGGGACGAGTACTTCATGGGCGGCCTGCTCACCCACGCGGCCGACGGCCTGTCTGTGCGCCGCAAGACCTGGAAGCCGGCCCGGGGACCGCACCGGCTGTCGGTCACCGCACAGGGCGGAGACACCGGGCAGCTGTTCCGCCTGCGCCGCATCACCTCCGCGACCCGCGCCCGGGACGTCGCGGAGGCCGTACGGGCCGCCCGCGCCGCCCGGGACGTCGTCCTGTTCGCCTACGAGGACGCCATCGAGGGCCAGGACCGTACGACCATCGCCCTGCCGGGCAACCAGGAACGGCTCATCGAGGCCGTGACGGCGGCCAACCCGCGCACCACTGTCGTCCTCAACACCTCGTCCGCCACGTCGATGCCGTGGCTGGAGCGCACCGGCGCCGTGCTCCAGATGTACTACCCGGGCCAGGAGGGCGCGGCCGCCACCGCCGCCGTCCTGTTCGGTGACCGCGATCCCGGTGGCCGCCTCACCCAGAGCTTCCCCGCCGACGACGACCACCACCCCGTCGCCGGGGATCCCCGCCGCTACCCCGGGGTGGAGGGCACCGAGCAGTACACGGAGGGCGTCCACGTCGGCCACCGCTGGTACGACTCCGAGGACGTGGCGCCGCTGTTCCCCTTCGGCCACGGACTGTCGTACACGACCTTCGCCTACGAGAATCCGGACGCGCGCTGGACGGCCGACGGACTCGACGTCGCCTTCACCGTCCGCAACACCGGCCCGCGCGACGGCGTGGCCGTACCGCAGGTGTACGCGGGACCGGCCCCGGACCTCCGGCTCGACCAGCCTGTACGCGTCCTGGCCGGATACCGGCGGCTCTCCCTGCGGGCGGGCGAACAGCGGCGTGTCACCGTACGCGTCGAGCCGCGCACCCTGTCCTCCTGGGACCCGAAGGTCCACGACTGGGTGCTCGGCACCGGCCCGCGCACGCTGTGGATCGGGGCGTCGTCACGGGACACGCGGCTGCGGACGAGCGCGCGGGTGGGCGGCTGAAACCCGGCGAGTGCCGAGCGGCCCGCACCGCATGGCCGACAGGCGCCTGGCATCGAACCGGAACAGACTGGTACTCCTCCTGAGGCCGTCGCAGAACCCCCAGGGAGTCACTCATGCCCGAGGCCCCGCGCCAGTACAGCAGGACCGCACCGACCGACGAGGAGCTGCGCAGGCTGGACGCCCACTGGCGGGCCGCCAACTACCTGGCGGCCGGTCAGATCTATCTGCTGGCGAACCCCCTGCTGACCGAGCCGCTGCGGCCCGAGCACATCAAGCCCCGGCTGCTGGGCCACTGGGGCACCTCACCCGGGCTGAACCTCGTCCACACCCACCTCAACCGCGTGATCAAGAACCGCGGTCTCGACGCCCTGTGCGTCTGGGGTCCGGGCCACGGCGGGCCCTCGGTGCTGGCCAACTCCTGGCTGGAGGGCAGCTACAGCGAGAAGTACCCGGACGCGACGCGGGACGCGCCGGGCATGGAGCTGCTGATGCGGCAGTTCTCGTTCCCCGGCGGCGTGCCCAGCCACGTCGCCCCGGAGGTCCCCGGCTCGATCCACGAGGGCGGCGAACTCGGCTACTCCCTCGCCCACGCCTACGGCGCGGCCCTCGACAACCCGGGCCTGCTGGTCGCCTGCGTGATCGGCGACGGCGAGGCGGAGACCGGCCCGCTCGCCGGCTCCTGGCACGCCAACAAGTTCCTGGACCCCGTCCACGACGGTGCCGTCCTGCCGATCCTCCACCTCAACGGCTACAAGATCGCCAACCCGACCGTGCTGTCCCGGCTCCCGGAGGATGAACTCGACGCCCTCCTGCGCGGCTACGGCCACGAGCCCGTCCATGTCGGCGGCGACGACCCGGCCGCCGTCCACCGGGCGATGGCCCACGCCCTGGACACCGCGCTCGACCGCATCGCCGAGGCACAGCGCGCCGCCCGCGACGAGGGCGTGACCGAACGCCCGCGGTGGCCGGTGATCGTGCTGCGCACCCCGAAGGGCTGGACAGGACCGGCCGAGGTCGACGGCGAGCCGGTCGAAGGCACCTGGCGCTCCCACCAGGTCCCGCTGGCCGGTGTCCGCGACAACCCGGAACACCTGAGGCAGCTGGAGGCCTGGCTGCGCTCGTACCGGCCCGAGGAACTGTTCGACGCCGAGGGCCGCCCGGTCGCGGACGTCCTCGACTGCGTCCCCGAGGGCACCAGGCGGCTCGGCGCCACCCCGCACGCCAACGGCGGACTGCTGCTCCGCGACCTGCCGGTCCCGTCCCTGGACGAGTTCGCCGTCCCGGTCGACAAACCGGGCACGACGACGCACGAGCCCACCCGGGTCCTGGGCGACCTCCTCGCCCGGGTCATGCGGGACACCGCCGACCGCCGGGACTTCCGCCTGGTCGGCCCGGACGAGACCGCCTCCAACCGGCTCCAGGCAGTCTTCGAGGCCAGCGGCAAGACCTGGCAGGCCGGGACACTGCCCGTCGACGAGGACCTTGACCGGCACGGCCGGGTGATGGAGATCCTCTCCGAACACCTCTGCCAGGGCTGGCTGGAGGGCTATCTGCTCACCGGTCGGCACGGGCTGTTCTCCTGCTACGAGGCGTTCGTGCACATCGTCGACTCGATGGTCAACCAGCACATCAAGTGGCTGCGCACCTCCCGCCGGCTGCCCTGGCGCGCTCCGATCGCCTCCCTCAACTACCTGCTGACCTCGCACGTGTGGCGGCAGGACCACAACGGCTTCTCCCACCAGGACCCCGGCTTCGTCGACCACATCCTCAACAAGAGCCCCGAGGTCGTCCGGGTCTACCTCCCGCCGGACGCCAACACCCTGCTGTCCGTCGCGGACCACGCCCTGCGCAGCCGTGACTACGTCAACGTCGTCGTGGCCGGCAAGCAGCCCTGCTTCGACTGGCTGTCGATGGACGAGGCCCGGGTGCACTGCGCCCGCGGCGCCGGCATCTGGGAGTGGGCGGGCACCGAGCAGGGCCTGCGGGAACCCGACGTGGTGCTGGCCTGCGCCGGGGACGTCCCCACCCAGGAGGTGCTGGCAGCCGCGCACCTGCTCCGCCGGCACCTGCCCGACCTGGCGGTCCGCGTCGTCAACGTCGTGGACCTGGCCCGGCTGCTGCCCCAGGAGGAGCACCCGCACGGCATGAGCGAGTTCGAGTACGACGGCCTGTTCACCACCGACAAGCCGGTGATCTTCGCCTACCACGGCTACCCGTGGCTGATCCACCGCCTCGCCTACCGCCGCACCGGCCACCGGCACCTGCACGTGCGCGGCTACAAGGAGTCCGGCACCACGACCACGCCCTTCGACATGGTCGTCCGCAACGACCTCGACCGCTACCGCCTGGTGATGGACGTCATCGACCGCGTCCCGGGCCTCGCGGTGCGCGCCACGGCCGTACGCCAGCGGATGGCCGACGCCCGCACCCGCCACCACGACTGGATCCGCGAGCACGGCACCGACCTGCCCGAAGTCGCCGAGTGGACGTGGAACGCCTGAGCCCCGGGGCACGTCCTGCAACCCGGTAGGCTTCCCGTGCCCGCAGGGAAGCTCAGGGAAAGGAACCCGCGTTGCACGTCCAGGAGTGGCTCGAAACCGTACCCGCCGTCGCCGTCTACGCACTGGTGGGAGTGGTCATCGGCCTGGAAAGCCTGGGCATCCCGCTGCCGGGCGAGATCATCCTGGTCTCCTCCGCGCTGCTCGCCTCCCAGCACGGCGACATCGACCCCGTCGTCCTCGGCGCCTGCGCCACGGCCGGCGCGATCATCGGCGACTCGATCGGCTACGCCATCGGCCGCAAGGGCGGTCGCCCGCTGCTGGCCTGGCTGGGCAAGAGGTTCCCCAGGCACTTCAGCGAGGGGCACATCGCCACCGCCGAGCGCTCCTTCGAGAAGTGGGGCATGTGGGCCGTCTTCTTCGGCCGCTTCGTCGCCCTCCTCCGTATCTTCGCCGGCCCCCTCGCCGGCGTGCTCCGCATGCCCTACTGGAAGTTCCTCATCGCCAACGTCCTCGGCGGCATCGTCTGGGCCGGCGGTACGACGGCGGTCATCTACTACGTCGGCATCGTCGCCGAGTCCTGGCTGAAGCGCTTCTCGTGGCTGGGCCTGGTGGCGGCGGTCCTCGTCGGTGTCACGTCCATGCTGGTGATCAAGCGCAAGGCGAAGAAGGCCCAGCCCGTAGCGGCTGCCGCGGAGTAGGACGCGCTTCTCTCCTACGCGTGCACCTCGCGATGCGCCTTCGCCAGCTCGGCGTACATCGTGCCGTTGAGGGTGACCCCCTGCCGCTCTTCCTCGCTCAGCTCCCGCCGGACCTTCGCGGGAACGCCCGCCACCAGTGACCCGGGCGGCACGATCATCCCCTGCGGCACCAGCGCCTGCGCGGCGACCAGGGACCCGGCCCCGATCACGGCCCCGTTCAGCACGGTCGCCCCCATGCCGATCAGACAGTCGTCCTCGACGGTCGCCCCGTGCACCACGGCGTTGTGACCGATGGACACCCGCTCACCCACCGTCACGGGAAACCCCGGGTCGGCGTGGAGCGTGCAGTTGTCCTGGACGTTGCTGCCGGCGCCGACCGAGATCGACTCGACGTCACCGCGCAGCACCGCCCCGTACCAGACACTCGCCCCCGCACCCAGCGTCACGCCCCCGATCACCGAAGCCGTCGGCGCCACGAACGCCTCCGGATCGACCTGCGGCTCCCTGCCGCCGATCCCCGTGATCATCGCCCGCTGCGCCATGTCCGCCTCCAGAAACGTCGTAGACAACGCGCAAACCGTACGACACCCGGTGGGGCGAAGATCACAGGCCTCCGACGCCGCGCGTGGAGCTACCGCTGAGTACCGTGACCTCGTGCCGAAGCGCAAGAACACGTTCTCATCCTGGCGGCGGGGCCTCGCGCAGCGTGCCGTCCACGCGGGCTGGGCCTTGGCGCAGCGCACGGGCTCCGTCACGGCCGAGCACCCCGGGCGCTACCGCTTCGGCGCGATGGGAACCGGTACCAGACTCGCCTTCCCGCTCGGCACCGTCTTCGGCGAACCCTGGATCCACCTCGGCGCCCACTGCATCATCGGCGAGCAGGTCACCCTCACGGCGGGCCTGATGCCCGACCTCGATCTCGGCCCCGACCCGATCCTGCGCCTCGGCGACGGCGTCGTCCTCGGCCGCGGCAGCCATGTCATCGCGGACACGACGGTCACCATCGGCAGCGACTGCTACTTCGGCCCGTACGTCTACGTCACGTCCACGAACCACTCCTACGACGACCCGCACGAGCCCATCGGCAGGCAGTGGCCGCGGATGGAGCCGGTGGAGATCGGGCCCGGCTGCTGGATCGGCACCGGCGCGGTGATCCTTCCGGGTGCCCGGATCGGGCGGAACGTGGTGGTGGCCGCCGGCGCGGTCGTCCGGGGCGCGGTGCCCGACCACTCCGTGGTGGCGGGCGCGCCGGCCCGAGTCGTACGGCGCTGGACACCCGCGGACGGCTGGCAGCCGCCGCTGCGCACCCCGCCGCCGGTGCCGATACCGGACGGCGTCACCCCCGAGCAGTTGCGCTCGCTGTCGGGCCTGGACGAGAAGACGGCGGCCCGGCTGGCCGAGCTGGACGGGGAGGCGGCGGCCGGCCTCGCGGAGCTGGAACCCGGCTCCTGACCTCAGCCCGATGCCAGGAGGACCGTCCCCACCAGGGCCAGGCCCGCGCCCGCGGCCTGCACCGCCCGCAACCGTTCCCGGAGAAGCCCCCGCGCGGCCACGGCCGTCACCACCGGGTAGAGGGAGGCGAGCACGGCCGCGACGGTGACCGGGCCGTGCTGTGCGGCGATCGAGTAGGTGCCGTTCGCGGCGACGTCCGCGAGGCCGACGAAGGCGAGCGCGGGCAGGGAGCGCCAGGGGAAGCCGTCCGCCGGGAGGGCCGGCGATCCGCGCCGCACCGACACCAGCAGCGCGAGTCCGCCGGCGGTCACATTCGTCACCCGCTGCACGAACAGCGCGAGGAAGAGCCCCGTGAGCGTGGTCGACGCCTCGGCGATCAGGGCCATCACCGCGCCGAAGCCGAACGCGGCGAGGAGGGTCAGGGCGATGGCCTGGCGCTGCACGGGGGCGCCGCGGAACTGGGGGCCGCCGGCCAGGCAGATACCGGCGACGGCGACCAGGATGCCGATGAACTGCAGCAGGCCGGGGCGCTCGCCCAGCACCAGGCCGACGCCGACCGGCACGGCCACGCCGATCGAGCCCAGCGGTGAGACCACGCCCATCGGGCCCAGCGCGAGCGCCTTGTAGAAGGCGAGCATCGCCACCGGCCCGACGAGTCCGGCCGCCACGGCGAACCACAGCTGCGGCCCCGCCTCGCTCCAGCCGCCGGTCGCCACCACGACCGCGCCGAGCACGACCACCGCGATCGACTGCGAGACCACGACCACCGTCAGCGCGGGTGTGCGCCGGGTCAGCAGTCCGCCGCCGAAGTCGGCCAGTCCCCACAGCAGGCTGGTGGCCAGGGCGAAGAGCGCTGTCATGGTCACGGAGCCTCGCAGTACAGTTCAGTGAACGATCAGGTCAACCACCCACACCATAGTGCAATCAGCTGCACTGTGTCATACAAAATATTGGACGGAATGTGTCGGACCTCGAGCTGCTGACCCAGTCCCTGGCGCGCAGCGTCAAGCACTGGCGCGCGGTGCGCGGCTTCACCCTGGACGTGCTCGCCGCCCGGGCGGGCGTCAGTCGCGGCATGCTCATCCAGATCGAGCAGGCCCGCACCAACCCCAGCCTCGGCACCGTCGTCAAGATCGGCGACGCGCTCGGCATCAGCATCACGACCCTGCTCGACTACGAGAAGGGCCCGAACGTCCACATCGTCCCCGCCGAGCAGACCGTACGGCTGTGGCACACCGAGGCCGGCAGCTACAACCGGCTGCTCGCGGGCACCGAGGCACCCGGCCCGCTGGAGATGTGGGACTGGCGGCTCATGCCCGGCGAGAGCAGCCCCTCGGACCCGCACCCCGCCGGCACGACCGAACTGCTGCACGTCACGGCCGGGGAGCTGACCCTCACCGCCGACGGAGTCGAGTACCGCGTACCCGCGGGCTCGAGCGTCCACTTCGAGGCCAACGTCCCGCACACGTACGGCAACACCGGCGACGTGCCGATGGAGATGATCATGGCCGTCTCGGTCCCGCCCGTCTCCTGAGACGCCCGGTCGGGGGCGTCCCGCTGTTGTTAGCGTGCGGTCATGCGCGCACCCATCGGACACTTCGACGACGCCCGTCCGGCCCCCGCCTGCCTGGACGACCTCATCCGCCCGGTCGCCGGCGCCGTACGCCACTGGCCGGGCAGTGTCCCCGCCGACCAGATCCTCTACGTCGACACCGACCCGCGGTGGGCCGACACCGCCGTCTTCGTGGAGCACTACGGACGGGACCTGCTGGAACGGTCGGCGAACTGTGTGGTCGTGGCGGGCAAGCGCGCCGACGAGACCACGCTCGCCGCGTGCGTCGTACTGTCCACCACCCGGGTCGACGTGAACGGTGTCGTACGCCGTCAACTGGGCGCCCGCAAGGCCTCGTTCGCCAGCATGGACGCCGCGACCGGCGAGACCGGC
This sequence comes from Streptomyces sp. NPDC055506, assembly GCF_053643595.1. Classification (NCBI taxonomy): domain Bacteria; kingdom Bacillati; phylum Actinomycetota; class Actinomycetes; order Kitasatosporales; family Streptomycetaceae; genus Streptomyces; species Streptomyces sp. NPDC055506. Next base: position 72,149 of record NZ_JBSHKH010000005.1, read on the forward strand.
ATGGAGTACGGCGGCATCACCCCGCTCGGACTGCCGGACGGCTGGCCGGTGCTGGTGGACGCGGCCGTCGTCGACCTGCCGTATGTGCTGGTCGGCAGCGGCCGTCGGCGCGGCAAGCTGCTGGTCCCGGGCAAGGCGTTCGCGGAACTGCCGGGGGGTGTGGTGCTGGAGGGGCTCGGGATCGCCTGAGCTACGCCGATGTGTGGTGGGCCAGTGCGAGATGCGGGTCGGCCTCGCCCGGGACCGGTGCCGGGTCGGCGTGGACCAGGGCGGCGGTGAGGCGGGGCACGGCGTGCAGCAGCGCGTGCTCGGCGTCGACGGCGATGCGGTGGGCCTCGCGTACCGTCGCGGTGCCGTCCACCACCACCGCGACCTCGGCGCGCAGCCGGTGCCCGATCCAGCGCAGCCGCAGTTCGCCCACCGCCCGCACTCCGGGGACCTCGGTCAGGGCGGCCTCGGCCCGGTCCACCAGGGCCGGGTCGACCGCGTCCATCACTCGCCGGAACACCTCCCGCGCCGCGTCCCGCAGCACCAGCGCGATCGCCGCCGTGATCGCCAACCCCACGATCGGGTCCGCCAGTTGCCAGCCCAGGGCCGAGCCGCCGGCGCCCAGCAGCACCGCCAGTGAGGTGAAGCCGTCGGTACGGGCGTGCAGCCCGTCGGCGACCAGCGCGGCCGAGCCGATCGCGCGGCCGACCCGGATGCGGTAGCGGGCCACCCACTCGTTGCCCGCGAACCCGGCGAGGGCCGCCACGGCGACCGCCGGAACGTGCTGGACGGGACGCGGGTCGAGAAGGCGGTCGATCGCGGTCCACCCCGCGAAGGCCGCGGACGCGGCGATCGTCAGCACGATCACCAGCCCCGCCAGGTCCTCGGCCCGCCCGTAGCCATAGGTGAAGCGGCGTGTGGCCGCGCGCCGGCCCAGCACGAAGGCGATCCCGAGCGGTACGGCGGTCAGCGCGTCCGCGGTGTTGTGCACGGTGTCCCCGAGCAGCGCCACCGAGCCGGAGACGGCCACCACGAGCGCCTGGGCCAGGGCCGTCACACCGAGCACCGCGAGCGAGACCCAGAGCGCCCGCATCCCCCGGGCCGAGGACTCCAGGGCGGAGTCGACCTTGTCGGCCGTCTCGTGGGAGTGGGGGGTGAGGAGGTGGGACAGCCGGTGGCGCAGGCCGTGCCGGTGGTGGTGAGGGCGGGAGTGCTCGTGCCGGTCGCTCACGTGGGTCCCCTTCCGGTGCGCGGGAGTGGACGCGCACACGCCCACAGGGCCATTATGTGCGTATGAGCGCACGCATGCACCTGTCACCTGCGCACGATGCGCATCCGCGCAGCCCCGGCGAGGAACAGTTCGCGCTCGCCGCCGAACTCCTCGCCCTCCTGGGGGACCGGACCCGGCTCGCCCTGCTGCACGCGCTGACCAGCGGAGAGGCCGACGTCACGACCCTCACGGAGGCCTGCGGGGCGGCCCGGCCCGCCGTCAGCCAGCACCTGGCGCGGTTGCGTCTCGCGGGCCTGGTGGACACCCGCAAAGAAGGCCGCCGCGTGATCTACTCACTCCGCGACGGCCATCTGCGCCGGCTCGTGGACGAGGCACTGAACGTGGCCGACCACCGTCTCAGCGACCGCCCCCCGCACGACTGAATCAGTACCGCTCGGCCGTCCCCAGATACCGCTCGGCGAAGGCGGCGGCCGCCACGGGCGACGAGAACAGGCGGCGCAGCCGTGCGATCGCGGTGCCCGCGCGGAACGGGTCGCCCGACGCCGCCCCGTGGAACACCTCGGCCAGCCACTGCGAGAACTCCTGGTAGTCCCACACGCGCCGCAGGCATGCCTCCGCATAGCCGGCCAGACCGCTGTCGTCCTCCGTGGTCAGGCGGGCCACCAGGGCGTCGCCGAGCAGGAAGGCGTCGTGCAGGGCGAGGTTCATGCCCTTGGCGGCGATGGGGGCGACCAGATGGGCCGCGTCGCCGGCGAGGTGGAGCCGGCCGTGCACCATCGGCTCGACCACGTAGTCGTGCATGTCCAGCACGCGCTTCTCGATCAGCCGTCCCTCCGTCAGCGGCGGCACACCGGCCGCCCCGAGCCGCTGCTGGAGCTCCGCCCAGACACGCTCGTGAGGCCAGTTCTCCGGGTCGTCGCCCGGCGGGCACTGGAGGTAGTAGCGGGTCACCTCAGGGCTGCGGGGCATCTGGCCCGCGAAGCCGTTCTCGTGACAGCCGAACAGCACGCAGTCGGCGGACGGCGGGGCCTCGGCGAGCAGCGCCAGCCAGCCGACGCCGTAGTCGTGCCGCGCGACCCGGACCCGCTCCGGCGCCAGCGCGGCCCGCGTCACTCCGCGCGCCCCGTCGCAGCCGGCCACGAAGTCGCAGTGCGCGACCCGCCGTTCACCCGTCTCCGGGCAGGTGTACGACACGGACGGCCGGTCGGTGTCGATGTCGTGCACCGCTACATCCCGGACCCCGAAGCGGATCTCCCCGCCGCGCACGTCGGCGTACTCGCGCACCAGGTCCGTCACCAGCAAAGGCTGCGGGTAGACGAAATGGTGACTGCCCGTCATCTCGCCGTAGCGGAACCGGTACCGCTCCCCGTCGAAGCGGAACTCGCACGCGGTGTGCAGCTCCGCGCGGTCCAGCAGGTTCCGGGCGAGGCCCCGCTTCTCCAGGCCCCGCACGGCCCACTCCTCGATGACCCCGGCCCGGGGCCGCTGTTCGATGAACTCCCGGGTCTCGGTCTCCAGCACCAGACAGTTCACGCCGGCGGCCCGCAGGATGTTGCCGACGGTCAGCCCGGCGGGACCGGCGCCCACGACGACGACGGGGAAGCGCTGCGGGGCATCGGAGTTCGAAGGGGAGGAGGCGTGGGTCATGCGCTCGATTATGAAGGCCCGAGCCGCGGGATCTCGATCGCCGGGCAGCGGTCCATCACCATCTCCAGGCCCGCGGCCCGGGCGCGGTCGTACGCCGCCGCGTCGACGACGCCGAGCTGGAACCACACCGCCCCGGCGCCCTTCGCGACCGCCTCGTCCGCGACCGCTCCGGCGAGGTCGCTGTTCACGAACACGTCCACGACGTCCACGTCGAAGGGGATGTCCGCCAGACTCGCGTACCCCTGCTCGCCGTGCACGGTCTCCGCCTTGGGGTGCACGGGCACGACGCGCTTGCCGTACCGCTGGAGCACCGCGGCGACGCCGTACGCCGCGCGCTGCCGGTTCGACGACAGGCCCACCACGGCCCAGGTGTCGCCGAGCTCGGTGAGGATCCTGCGGACCGTTGCGTCGTCGCCGTACACCGGCGGCCTCCTCGGGAGTCGCGGAAAAGCTGCTGTCCGGGCAACGACGCGGGGCGCGCGGTGATTCCCCGATGCCACCGTGATAGCTTGCCGAGGCCAGTCGAACCCATGTACGTGGGTCAGGGAATCCGGTGCGAATCCGGAACTGACGCGCAGCGGTGAGGGGGACGGGCGGGGCCGCGGCCACTGTACGGCTGGACGTCGTACGGGAAGGCGCCCCGCACCGGGTGAACCCGAGTCCGAAGACCTGCTGGCGGCCCCCGCGGCCGGCCGGCGGTGGGGGAGCACCGTACGACCGGGCTCCGCGATCGGGCCCTCGACGACTGAGGACTGGTTTCCTTGCCCCTCGCCCGACCCGCCCGTGCCGCCGTCCTGCTCGCGACCGGCTCCCTGCTCATCAGCGGCTGCGGAGGCTCGAAGACCCCCACGGCCGAGGCCGCCGCCACCCTCGACAACTGCGGCCGTAAGGTCCGGGTCGACAAGGCGCCCCGGCACGCCGTCTCCCTCAACCAGGGCACCACCGAGATCCTGCTCTCCCTCGGTCTCGCCGACCGGATAGCCGGCACGGCCACCTGGACCGACCCCGTGATGAAGGGGCTGGAGAAGGCCAACGCGAAGGTGCCGCGCATCGCCGAGAACAACCCCTCCTTCGAACGGGTCCTGGACTCCGAGCCCGATTTCGTCGCCGCGTCCTTCGTCTCCACCCTCGGCAAGGGCGGCGTCGCCACCCGCGACCAGTTCGAGAAGCTCGGCGTGCCCACGTACGTCTCCCCGTCCGACTGTGCAGGCAAGGACAACTCGGGCGGCGGCGACGGCAAGCGGGACAAGGCGCTGGGCATCGACGCCGTCTACGGCGAGGTGCGGGACCTCGCGACCGTGTTCGGAGTGAAGGACCGCGGCGACACACTCGTGGCCTCCCTCCAGCAGCGGATGAAGAAGGCCACGCGGGGCGTCGACGCCTCCGGTGTCTCCCTGCTGTACTGGTTCGCCAACTCCGAGTCGCCCTACCTGGCCGGCTGCTGCGGAGCGCCCGGCATCATGACCCGCGCCCTCGGCGCGAAGAACGTCTTCGACGACACCCACGAGGAGTGGCCACAGGTCAACTGGGAGACCGTCGCCGACCGCAACCCCGACGTCCTCGTCATCGGCGACCTGACCCGCGACTCGGAGACCGCCGAGTCGGCGAAGCGCAAGATCGCCTTCCTGGAGTCCAACCCGGTCACCAAGAACATGGACGCCGTCAAGCACAAGCGGTACGTGCTGCTCAGCGGACAGGCCATGAACCCGACCATCCGCACGGTCGAGGGCGTGGAGAAGGTCGCGGCCGGACTGCGTGAGTTCGGGCTCGTGAAGTGACCGTGCGCGGACCGGCGCTCGCCGCCGGGGGCGCCTTGCTGCTGGTGGCCTCCGTGGCCCTGGCGATCACCATCGGACCGGCCGACATCAGGGTCGGGGACGTGTGGTCCGTCGTCGCGTCCCACCTCGGGATCGGCAGCTCCGGTCTGACGCCGATCCGGGACGGGATCGTCTGGCAGCTGCGGCTGCCGCGCACCCTGCTCGCGGCCGTGTGCGGGGCGGGACTCGCCGTGTGCGGGGCCGTGATGCAGTCCCTGCTGCGCAACCCGCTCGCCGACCCGTTCGTGCTCGGGGTGTCCTCGGGCGCCTCCACCGGCGCGGTCGTCATCGTCGTGCTGGGCGTGGGCGGCGGTGCCGTCTCGGTGTCCGCCGGCGCGTTCCTCGGCGCCCTGGTCTCCTTCGCGCTGGTCCTGCTGCTCAGCCACACCCTCGGCGACACCACCGACCGGGTCGTCCTCGCGGGCGTCGCCGCCATGCAGCTGTTCTCCGCGCTGACCTCCTTCGTCGTGCTGACCGCCGCCGACGCCGAGACCACCCGGGGCGTGCTGTTCTGGCTCCTGGGCTCGCTCGGCGGGGCCGGCTGGACCGACGTGTGGCTGTGCTTCGCGGTCCTGGCCGTGGCGCTGGTGGTGTGTCTGTCGTACGCCCGCACGCTCGACGCCTTCGCGTTCGGGCAGGACGCGGCGGCCGCGCTCGGGGTGTCCGTGGCCCGCACCCGCCTGGTGCTGCTGTGCGTCACGGCCCTGCTCACGGCCGCCCTGGTCAGCTCGGCCGGGGCGATCGGCTTCGTCGGGCTGGTCCTGCCGCACGCCGCCCGGGCCCTGGCCGGACCGGGGCACGCCCGGCTGCTGCCGGTCACCGCCCTCGCCGGCGCGGTGTTCCTGGTCTGGGTCGACACCCTGGCCCGTACGGTCCTGGATCCGCAGGAGGTGCCGGTGGGAGTCGTGACCTCGCTGATCGGGGTGCCGGCGTTCGTTGCGGTGCTCTACCGGACGCGGAGGGTGCGGTGACCGAGACACAGACCGGTGAGACGGAAGCGCCGGTGCGAACCGGGCTCCGGGCCGACCGGGTCAGCCGTCGCACCGACGGGCGCCTCATCCTCGACGGCGTCGCCCTCGCCCCCGAACCCGGCTCCACCGTCGGCGTCCTCGGCCCGAACGGCTCCGGCAAGTCCACACTGCTGCGGCTGCTGGCCGGGCTGCTCACGCCGACCGCCGGAGTCGTCACCCTCGACGGCACGCCGCTGGGCGACCTGCCCCGCCGTACCGTCGCCCGCCGCCTCGCCATGGTCGAGCAACAGGCGGACACGCAGGTCGAGTTGACCGTGCTGGACGTCGTACGGCTGGGTCGCGTGCCGCACCGCCGGGCCTGGACACCCGCCTCGGCGGACGACGAGCGGGCGATACACGCGGCCCTGGAGCGCACCGGCCTCGCCACCCGTGCCGGCCAGCCCTGGCACACCCTCTCCGGCGGCGAACGCCAGCGCGTCCAGATCGCCCGTGCGCTCGCGCAGGAACCCAGGGAGCTCCTCCTCGACGAGCCGACCAACCACCTCGACATCCACCACCAGCTGGACCTGCTCGCCCTGGTCACCGCTCTGCCGGTCACCACCGTCGTCGCGCTGCACGACCTCAACCTCGCGGCGATGTACTGCGACCGGGTCGTGGTCCTGCGCGGGGGAACGGTCGTGGCGGGCGGTGCTCCGGGGGAGGTCCTCACGGCAGAGCTCATCGCGGAGGTCTACGGGGTGCGGGCCGCCGTCAGCCGCGAGGGGCCCGAACAGCGGCCTCATGTGCGCTTCCTGGGCACGCTGGCCTGAGGGCCGCCGGCCCTGGTGCCGGGCACGCCATTGGTGGGGTGCTTCCCGCCACGGTGGCCTGAAAACACCGAACATGCCTGCGTGTGCCCGCCCACCCGCCTACGCTCGCCTCGTGCTGCGCATCATCGACGCCCGTAGCGGCGAGCCGGTCGACGCCGCCCCGGCCCGCCGGGGCCTGACCCGTGTCGAGGTGCACGCGCCCGGCTTCGACGCGACGAGCCTGCGGGTGCTGCTCGTCGCGGACCTGCTCGTCCGGGCCCTGGAACTCGGCGGCACACCGGTGTGGGCGCTGCTGACCGGGGGAGGACGACAGGCCGAGCTGCGGGCCGAGGCCACCGCCCTCGGCATCCGGCCGTTCGAGGACAGCCCCGAGGTGAGTGCCGGGCTGGGCGAGGCCCAGGTCATCCACGTCGCGGCCGAGGGCGGCACGGCGACTGACGGTGTGCGGATCGCTGTCGCCCCCGCGCACATCGACGGGGCCCCCGCGCATCCCGGGAACCCGGGCACACCGGACGACACCGACACCGGCACCGACACCGACACCGGCACCGACACCGACACCGGCACCGACACCGGCACCGGCACCGGCACCGACACCGGCACGGGCACCGACACCGGCACGGGCACGGGCACCGACACCGGCACGGGCACCGACACCGGCACGGGCACGGGCATCGACCCCGGTGTCCTGCGTCTCGCCCTCCTCACCCGGCACCACAGCGCCCCCGCCCGGCTGGACGGGGCCGCGTTCGACGAGGCCCGGGGCACCCTCGCCCGGTGGCGTGGTGAGGTCGCCCGTTGGGCCCGGCGGCCCTCGCGGCCCGTCCCCGACGAGGTGCGCGGGCGGTTGCGCGACGCCTGGGAGGATGACCTGGACGTGCCCCGGGTACTTGATGTCCTGCACCATGTCGAGACGGAGCCGGAGCTGCCCGACGGCGCGCGCTTCGAGACGTACGCGTACGCCGACCGGCTCCTCGGCCTCGACCTCACCCGCGACCTGGGATCACCCTCATGATCGAGCGCGCCGGAACCGGCCCACTGCGCCGCCTGGTCGTCCTGCGGCACGCCAAGTCCGCCTGGCCGATGGATGTCGCCGACCACGAACGCCACCTCGCCCCGCGCGGCCGCCGGGACGCCCCCGCGGCCGGGCGCGCCCTCGCGGAGGCCGACCTGCTGCCGGACCTCGCGCTGTGCTCCACGGCCGTACGCGCGCGCCGGACCTGGGATCTGGCCGCCGGCCAGTGGGGCACGCCCCCGCCGGTCCGCCACGACCGGCGGCTGTACGCCGCCGGCCCCTCCGGCCTGCTCGCCGTCGTGCACGAGGTGCCCGCCGAGGTCGAGACGCTGCTGCTGATCGGGCACAACCCCGGCCTGGAGGAACTGGTCCTGGCGCTCGCCGCCGACGGCCTCGACGACACCCTGGAGCGGGTCCGTACGAAGTTCCCCACCTCGGCGATCGCCGTCCTGTCCTGGCGCGGCACGACCTGGCGGTCCCTCACCCCCGGCACCGCGCTGCTCACGTCCGTGATCGTGCCCCGGGGCCGGAAGGAGAAGTAGCCGCGGACCGGTCCGGGGCGCTCCCGGGCGCCCGCATAGGCTGGCCGGATGCAGGACGAATACCGCACGGTCGCCCGCGCGGGCGTGCACGAGACCGAGGTCAACCGCTCCCGCTTCCTGTGCGCCCTCGCCCCGGCGGCCACCGAGCAGGAGGCGCAGGACTTCATCGCCGCGGTCCGCAAGGAGCACGCCGCCGCCAGCCACAACTGCTGGGCCTACGTCATCGGCGCCGACGCCTCGGTCCAGAAGGCGAGCGACGACGGCGAACCCGGCGGCACCGCCGGCGTCCCCATGCTCCAGATGCTGCTGCGCCGCGACATGCGGTACGTCGTCGCCGTCGTCACCCGCTACTACGGCGGCGTCAAGCTCGGCGCCGGCGGCCTCATCCGGGCGTACGGCGGAGCGGTCGGCGAGGCCCTGGACACCCTCGGCTCGCGCACCCGCCGCAGGTTCCGCCTGGCCACCGTCACCGTCGACCACCAGCGGGCGGGCAAACTGGAGAACGATCTGCGCACCACCGGCCGCGAGGTGCGGGACGTGCGCTACGGCGAGGCGGTCACGATCGAACTCGCCCTCCCGGACGCCGAGGTGGACGCCTTCCGGGCGTGGCTCGCCGACACGACCGCCGGGACGGCCGGGTTCGAACCGGGCGGGGAGGCGTACGGCGACGCCTGACGCGCGGTCGGCCGCCGTCCCGCCGGCCGAGCACGACGGCCCGCGGAGCACCGCCGGGGCCGTGGCGCGCGGGGACATGCTCTGCTGCCTCGGCCGGGCCGGGGAAGGGGCGGTTCGGTGAACGGGGGGCCGCGGGCGGAGGCTACCGGGCCGTGAGCGACATCGCGCCGGAATGACCGCACTGCGGTCTGGATCCGGATATATCCGCTGAATCGCCGCGGAAGGCAGTGGCAGGCCGAGGTTCGTGGTGGATCAGGTGCCCGCACGCGTTAGCGTGGTGGGTCTGACAGCGAGCCGTGCCGGTTCGCGCTGGTTGCGGAGTGGGGGCGGGGAGAGACATGCGGGTCGGAGCGGCGTCTTGAGGCTGCTGCACACATCCGACTGGCACCTCGGCCGGTCGTTCCACCGGGTGAACATGCTCGGCGCCCAGGCCGAGTTCATCGGCCACCTCGTCGCGACCGTACGGGAGCGGTCCGTGGACGCGGTGGTCGTGTCGGGGGACGTCTACGACCGGGCGGTTCCGCCGCTCGCCGCGGTCGAGCTGTTCGACGACGCCCTGCACCGGCTCGCCGACCTCGGCGTGCCGACCGTGATGATCTCCGGGAACCACGACTCGGCCCGCCGTCTGGGCGTCGGCGCGGGCCTGATCGGGCGGGCCGGCATCCATCTGCGGACCGAGCCGTCGGCGGCCGGCACCCCGGTGGTGCTGGCCGACGCCCACGGCGAGGTCGCCTTCTACGGGCTCCCTTATCTCGAACCGGCCCTGGTGAAGGACGTGTTCGGCGTGGAGAAGGCCGGGCACGAGCCCGTGCTCGCCGCCGCCATGGACCGGGTCCGCGCCGACCTCGCCACTCGCGCGCCCGGCACCCGCTCCGTCGTCCTCGCGCACGCCTTCGTCACCGGCGGCGAGCCCAGCGACAGCGAGCGGGACATCACCGTCGGCGGCGTGGCAGCGGTGCCCGCGGGCGTGTTCGACGGCGTCGACTACGTGGCGCTCGGGCATCTGCACGGCTGCCAGACCCTCACCGAGCGCGTCCGCTACTCCGGCTCCCCGCTGCCCTACTCCTTCTCCGAGTCCGGGCACCGCAAGAGCATGTGGCTCGTCGACCTGGAGGCCGACGGGTCGGTCGGGGCCGAGCGCGTCGACTGCCCCGTGCCCCGGCCCCTCGCCCGGATCCGGGGCACGCTGGAGGACCTGCTCGCCGACCCGGAGCACGCGCGGCACGAGGAGTCGTGGGTCGAGGCGACCCTCACCGACCCGGTCCGCCCGGCCGACCCGATGGCCCGGCTCACCGAGCGCTTCCCGCACACGCTCAGCCTCGTCTTCGACCCCGACCGCACCGAGGACGACCCCGACGTGTCCTACGCCCGGCGCCTCGCCGGCCGCGGCGACCAGCAGATCGCGGAGGACTTCGTCGCCCATGTGCGCGGCGCCGGACCCGACGCGCACGAACAGGGCGTGCTGCGGGACGCGTTCGACGCGGTCCGCGCCGACGAGACCGTGCGGGAGGTGGCCCGGTGAGGCTCCACCGGCTGACGGTCACCGCCTTCGGCCCCTTCGGAGGCACCCAGACCGTCGACTTCGACGAGCTGTCGACGGCCGGGCTGTTCCTGCTCCACGGACCGACCGGCGCCGGCAAGACATCCGTCCTCGACGCCGTGTGCTACGCCCTGTACGGCTCGGTGCCGGGCGCCCGGCAGGGCGGCGGCCAGGGCGCGACCCTCCGCAGCGACCACGCCGCACCCGCGACCCGCACCGAGGTCACCCTCGAACTCACCGTCGCCGGACGCCGGTTGGAGGTCACCCGCCAGCCGCCCTGGGAACGCCCCAAGAAACGCGGGACCGGCACGACACTCGACAAGGCCCAGACCTGGCTCCGCGAGTACGACGCGACGGCCGCGGCCTGGAAGGACCTCAGTCGCTCCCACCAGGAGATCGGCGAGGAGATCACGCAGCTGCTCGGCATGAGCCGGGAGCAGTTCTGCCAAGTCGTGCTGCTGCCGCAGGGCGACTTCGCCCGGTTCCTGCGCGCCGACGCCGAGGCCCGGGGTAAACTGCTCGGCCGCCTCTTCGACACCCGTCGCTTCGCCGACGTCGAGAAGCGCCTCGCCGAGCGGCGCCGGGCCACCGAGGCCCAGGTGCGGGACGGGGACGCCGACCTGCTGGCCGACGCCCACCGCATGCACCAGGCCGCGGGCGACGCCATGGAACTCCCGGAGCTGGCCCCGGGCGAACCCGGACTCGCCGAGGCCGTACTGGGCGCCGCCGCCGTCGCCCGCAGCACCGCACGGGAACAGCTCACCGTCGCCGAGTGCACGCTCTACGCCGCCGAGTCCGCGCAGGCGGCCACCGGCCGCGCCCTGGACGACGTACGCGAACTCGCCCGGCTCCAGCGGCGGTTCACGGAGGCGCGGGAACGGATGGCGCGCCTGGAGGAGGGCGCCGAGGCCTACCGGGAGGCGCAGGCGCGCATGGAGCGCTCCCGCAAGGCCGAGAAGGTCGCACCCGCTCTGGACCTGCGGGAGTCCGCCGACGCCGAACACCGGCGGGCCGCCGACGCGGAGGCACGCGCGCGAGCCCTGCTGCCCGAGAGCTTCGCCGACGCGGGCGCCGCCGGACTCGCGACGGCCGCCCGCCGGGCCGCCGAGGAACTGGGCGGACTGGACTCGGCCCGCCGCGCCGAGCGCCGGCTGGCCGAACTCCGCGACGAACGCGCCGGCCTGGACCGCGAGGAGCGTGCCGACGCGGAGATCCTGCGGGAGGCGGAGGACTGGCTCGACGGCTGGGAGGAGACCCGCGCCGGGCTCCAGGCCCGGGTGGATTCCGCGCAGCAGGCCGCCTCCCTCGCCGAACAACTCGCCGTACGGCGCGAGCCCGCGCGGCAGCGCCTGAAGGCGGCCCGGCTGCGCGACCAGCTCGCCAAGGACACCGACCACGCCGCCGACCGGGTCCGCGACGTGCGAGAACAGGCGCTGCGGGCCAAGCAGCACTGGCTCGACCTCAAGGAACAGCGCCTGACCGGCATCGCCGCCGAACTGGCCGCGCACCTCAGCGACGGCGAGCCCTGCGCCGTCTGCGGAGCCACCGAACACCCCGCACCCGCCCGCAAGGTCGCCGGGCACATCGACCGTGAGGCCGAGGAACACGCCCTGGCCGCCTACCAGCGCGCCGACGAACAGCGCACCGCGGACGAACAGCGGCTGGCCGACGTACGGGAGGCGCTGGCGGCGGCCACCGCCGAGGCCGGTGACACACCCACCGGGCAACTCGCCGATGAGGCCGAGGAGCTGGAGGAGCAGTACGAGCAGGCCCGCCGTGCCGGCGCCGAGCTGCACTCCGCGCGGGAGCGGCTGCGGCAGGCCGGGCACGAGCAGGAACGGCGCGTCGCCGCCCGGCAGGAGGCCGCCGTGCGGACCGCCGCCCGGGTCGGGCACCGGGAGCGGCTGGATCGGGAACGGGCCGGCCTGGAGGAGGAACTGGACCGGGCGAGAGGCACCCTGGACAGTGTCGCCGCCCGGGCCGCGCAGCTGGAGCGGCGGACCGCGCTGCTCACGGACGCCGCCGACACCGCCCGCGCCGCCGAGGACACCGCCCAGCGGCTCAAGGACGCCGACGCCCGGCTCGCCGACGCCGCCTTCCGCGCCGGTTTCGAGACCCCGCAGGCCGCGGCCGACGCCCTTCTCGGCGACGCCGTCCACCGCGAGCTGCAACGGCGGCTGGACGCCTGGCAGAACGAGGAGGCCGCCGCCCGGGCCGTCCTCGCCGAGGCCGACACCGCGGCCGCCGCCCGGCAGCGGCCCGCCGACCTGGAGACCGCGGAGCTGGCAGCCTCCGCCGCGGACCGGCGGACCCGCGACGCCGCCTCCGCCCATGACGCCGCCGCCCGGCGCTGCGCCGAACTCGACCGGCTGTCCACCCGGGCGACCGCCTCCGTGCGCCGGCTGGCGCCGCTGCGCGAGGAGTACGACCGGGTCGCCCGCATGGCCGGCCTCACCGCGGGCACCTCGGCCGACAACGAACGCCGGATGCGCCTGGAGTCGTACGTCCTCGCGGCCCGGCTGGAACAGGTCGCCGCCGCCGCGACCGTACGGCTGCGGCGCATGTCGTCCGGCCGCTACACCCTCGTCCACTCCGACGACCGCACCGGGCGCGGGCGCAGCGGACTGGGACTGCATGTCGTCGACGCGTGGACCGGCCGCGAGCGGGACACGGCGACGCTGTCGGGCGGCGAGACGTTCTTCGCCTCCCTCGCCCTCGCCCTCGGCCTCGCGGACGTCGTCACGGACGAGGCGGGCGGTGTGCGGCTGGACACCCTCTTCATCGACGAGGGCTTCGGCAGCCTCGACGACCAGACCCTCGACGAGGTCCTCGACGTCCTCGACTCCCTGCGCGAACGCGACCGCAGCGTCGGCATCGTCAGCCATGTGCCCGATCTGCGACGGCGGATCCACGCGCAACTGGAGGTCGTCAAGGGCCGGTCCGGATCGGTGCTGAGGCAGCGCGGGACTTAGGGGGATTTGTGGGGAGGCCCTAACCCCAGGCCCCGTGGCGCGAGTTGGCATTGTAGGTTCTTGACCCATGGTGCGATACGCGGAGCCGGGCACGGTGGAGTGGGTGGAGTCGGGCGGCGGACCGCTGATAGCGGTGCCCGAGACGGTTCTGCCCTTCTGGGCGGGTGCCGACGGCGAGGAGACGGCGTCGGACTACGACCGGGCCTGTGAGGTGGACGGACACGTCGGACTGCTGCCGGTCGGCGACTGCACGGCCCTGGTACTGGGCGACGAGCCGGCCTCGACCGCGTATCTTCCCGACCAGGGCGTCTTCGTGCGGTGGTGCGCGGGCGATTCCGAGGGCGAGCTGCTGGCGAGTGTGCCGGACGCTGTCGCGACGGCGCAGTGGGGGCCGGAGGTCAGCTGGCAGGTGCCCGGGCCGGTGCTGCTGTTCGACGCGGCATGGCCTGGAGGTGAGGCCTCGGGGAGCGACCGGGTGCGGGTAGTTCTGGAGCCGGGGAGGTATGCGGTTCGGGCGGCTCGGGTGCAGCCGGGGCCCGAGGTGTGGCTGGGGCTGGTGCAGCTTCGCTTGTTGGCGCCCAGGTAGCCGCGGGGGAGTGGCCGATTGGCGTGTGCGGGTTGGCTGTGGCTGGTCGCGCCCACGCGGCGGAGCCGCATATCAGCACAGCCCCGCGCCCCCAAGAAGGGCGTTACCACCCCGCCTCATCCGTGGCTGGCCACGGATGAGGCGGACGTTCGGCGCCAGCCCCGTCTACAGATGGGAGAGCTCGTCCACCAGGTCGTCCAGGCCCAGTGAGCCCTGGGAGAGGGCCGCCATGTGCCAGGACTTCGGGTCGAAGGCGTCGCCGTGCCGGGCGCGGGCGTTCTCGCGGCCCAGGAGCCAGGCCCGCTCGCCGAGCTTGTAGCCGATGGCCTGGCCCGGCATGGACAGATAGCGCGTCAGCTCGCTCTCCACGAAGTCCGCGGGGCGGCTGCTGTGCGAGCCGAAGAACTCCTGCGCCAGCTCGGGCGTCCAGCGCTCCCCGGGGTGGAAGGGGGAGTCGTCCGGGATGGTCAGCTCCAGGTGCATGCCGATGTCGATGATGACGCGCACGGCCCGCATCATCTGGGCGTCCAGATAGCCCAGCCGGCGCTCCGGGTCCGTCAGGAAGCCCAGTTCGTCCATCAGCCGCTCCGCGTACAGCGCCCAGCCCTCGGCGTTGGCGCTCACCATGCCGACACCGGCCTGGTAGCGGGAGAGGTCCTGCGCCACGTGCTTCCATTGGGCCAGCTGGAGGTGGTGGCCGGGCACACCCTCGTGGTACCAGGTCGAGACCAGGTCGTAGACCGGGAAGCGCGTGTTTCCCATGGTCGGCAGCCAGGTGCAGCCCGGTCGCGAGAAGTCGTCCGACGGCTCGGTGTAGTACGGGGCCGCGGCGCTGCCGGGCGGGGCGATGCGCGACTCCACCCGGCGGACGCGCTCGGCCAGGTCGAAATGGGTGCCGTCGAGCGCGTCGATCGCCTCGTCCATGAGGGACTGGAGCCACTGCCGCACCTCGTCGACGCCCTCGATGTGCGTGCCGTGCTCGTCCAGGTGCGCCAGCGCCACCCACGGCGTGGCCGCGCCCGGCAGGATCTTCTCGGCCTCGTTCCTCATCTCGCCGAGGAGGCGGTGGTACTCGGACCAGCCGTAGGCGTACGCCTCGTCCAGGTCGAGGTCCGTGCCGTTGAAGTAGCGCACCCAGCGCGCGTACCGCTCCCGGCCCACGACGTCCGGCGCGCCCTCGATCGCCGGTGCGTACACGTCCCGCATCCAGTCGCGCAGCCGCAGGACGGCCTCGGTGGCCGAGCGGGCGGCGGTGTCCAGATCGGACCGCAGCGACTCGGGGCCCGCGGCCGCGAACTGCTCGAACCAGCCCTGTCCCTCGCCGTCCGCGTCGGCCCACTCGCCGAGCTGCCCCACGAACGTGGCCGTGGCGCGGGGCCCGCCGTGCAGCTTCCGCTCCAGGCCGAGTGCCAGGGACTCCCGGTACCCCTCCAGCGCGGCCGGGACCGCGCGCAGCCGCTCCGCGATCGCCGTCCAGTCCTCCTCCGTCTGCGCCGGCGTCACGGTGAACACCTGCCGCACCGCATGGGCGATGGAGCTCAGGTTGCTGACGGACCGCAGGCTCTCCTCGGCGTCGTGCACGGCGAGTTCGGCGTTGAGCCGCTCGCGCAGCAGCCGCCCGCAACGGCGTTCGATCTCACTGTCCGCGCCGGGCAGCCGCTCGGCCTCGTCCAGCCGGGCCAGCGTGCGGCGCGCCAGCTCAGCGGACGCCTCCTGGCCCGCGGGCGAGGTGTCGGGCAGCCTGCTCGAACTCTCCTTCACGCCGAGGAACGTGCCGGTGATCGGGTCGAGGGCGACGAGTTCGTCGACGTAGGCGTCGGCGACCTCACGGGGCAGCGGGCTCTTGATCTCAGACATGCGGCCATCCTCGTACGACGACAAGCGCACGTCATCCGGATTGAGCCGAGGGCGAAGGCGGCAGCAGTGGCCCGCACTCCCACTGCTGGAAGATCAGCCGGGTCTCCACACGCGCCACCTCCGGCCGCGAGGTGAACCCGTCCAGCACGAGCCGCTGAAGGTCGGCCATGTCGGCGACCGCGACATGGACCAGGTAGTCGTCAGGTCCGGTCAGGTGGAACACGGTCCGCGACTCCGGCAGTGCCCGGATCCGCTCCACGAACGGCCCCACCAGTTCCCGCCGGTGCGGCCTGACCTGCACCGACAGCAGGGCCTCCAGGCCTCGCCCCAGCTTGGCCGGATCAAGCTCCAGCCGGTGCCCGAGGATCACGCCCGAGCGGCGCAGCCGGGTCACCCGGTCCAGACACGTCGACGGCGCCACGCCGACCTGCGCGGCGAGATCCCGGTACGTCGCCCGGGCGTCGTTCTGCAACAACCGCAGCAGGTGGAGATCCACCGGGTCCAGTACGACAGATTCGGCCATCAACCGAACGTAACACGGCATGCCCTCGCCCAGAACCGGTCAGTGTTCACCCTGTCCTCCATGGACATGGACATGGACACGGACATGAACACGGGTACCACACCGAGAGCTCTCGCCACCGAGGCCGTGCACGCGGGCCGGGACGACCTCGCCCGCCAGGGGCTGCACGCCCCGCCGATCGACCTGTCCACCACCTACCCGTCGTACGACAGCCGCGGTGAGGCGGCCCGGATCGACGCCTTCGCCGCCACGGGCTCGGAGCCGGACGGCCCGCCCGTCTACGGACGGCTGGGCAATCCGACCGTCGCCCGCTTCGAGACCGCGCTGGCCCGCCTGGAGGGCACCGAGGCGGCGGTCGCCTTCGCCAGCGGCATGGCCGCGCTGAGCGCCGTCCTGCTCGTCCGCGCCTCGATGGGACTGCGGCACGTGGTGGCCGTGCGTCCCCTCTACGGCTGCAGCGACCATCTGCTGACCGCCGGGCTGCTGGGCTCGGAGGTGACCTGGACCGACCCGGCCGGCATCGCCGACGCGCTGCGCCCGGACACCGGGCTGGTCCTGGTGGAGTCCCCGGCCAACCCCACGCTCGCCGAGGTCGACCTGCGGGCCGTCGCCCACGCCTGCGGTTCGGTGCCGCTGCTCGTGGACAACACCTTCGCCACACCGGTCCTCCAGCGCCCCGCCGAGCAGGGCGCGCGGCTGGTGCTGCACAGCGCCACCAAGTACCTCGGCGGACACGGGGACGTGCTGGCAGGGGTGATCGCCTGCGACGAGGAGTTCGCGGGCAGGCTGCGCCAGGTGCGGTTCGCCACGGGCGGTGTGCTGCACCCGCTGGCCGGCTATCTGCTGCTGCGCGGACTGTCCACCCTCCCCGTACGGGTCCGGGCCGCCTCCGCCAACGCCGCCGAACTCGTCCGCCGCCTGGCCGCCGACCCGCGGGTGTCCCGAGTGCACTATCCGCGCATCGGCGGCGCGATGGTCTCCTTCGAGGTGTACGGCGATCCCCACGAGGTCATAGCCGGCGTCCGCCTGATCACCCCCGCCGTCAGCCTCGGCAGCGTCGACACCCTCATCCAGCACCCGGCGTCCATCAGCCACCGCATCGTGGACGCGGCAGACCGTCGCGACGCCGGGGTGAGTGACCGGCTGTTGAGGATGTCGGTGGGTTTGGAGGACGTAGAGGACCTGTGGATGGATCTGGACAGTGCGCTTACGCGTTCAGGGGCGCGGGGCTGTGCTGATATGCGGCTCCGCCGCGTGGGCGCGACCAGCCACAGCGCACCCGCACCCGCCGACTGACGAAACCCCCTACGGCGTCGATGCACTCCCCAACTCACCCGCGGCCGACGCAACCCGCTCACCCAGCCGCGCCGTGATCACCAACGTCCCCTCCTCGATCTGATAGTCGAGCGGAAGCCCCAGCCCCCGCATCGCCGCGACCATGCCCGTGTTCGACGCCTGCGTCACGGCATACACACTCCCGCACCCGGCGTCGACGGCCATGGCCACCAGCCTGCGCAGCAACTCGGCCCCCACACCCCGCCGCTGCCACGCATCCTCGACGATCAGCGCGACCTCCGTCTCGTCTCCGTCCCACAGCAGATGCCCGAGCCCGACGACCCGCCCCGACGCGGTCTGCACGGCGAGCGTACGGCCGAAACGGGGGCTGAGCAGGTGGTTCAGATACCGGTCGGCATCCCCGACCGGACCGTGGTAGCGAAGCCTCAGCGTGCGGTCCGAGCACCGCTCGTGCATCGCCCGGGCCGGCTCCAGATCACGGGTGTCGGCCCGGCGCACGGTGATGTCGGCGCCTTCGGCGAGAGTGAGGGTGTCCTGGCCGTGCGGGACGCGCGGGCCCAGCCGGGCGTCCAGTTCCACCAGGGCCCTGGCCCGGGCGAACTCGGTCGGGGTGAACGGCAGGTGCGGCCGCTCCACGATGATCACTCCGCCTTCCGGGGCGCGCAGGCGCAGCACGGTGCCGTCGAGGGCCCCCTCCACGGGTACGCCGCCGGGCGCCCGGCCGCCGCCGACCGGTGCCGGCTGGGAGCGGATCGTGCAGCGGCCCAGCAACTGGCGCAGGGCCAGCGGTAGTTCCGCGGCGTCCAGGGCGGTGCGGGCGGCGAGGCCCAGGACCCGGGTCGGCGCGTCCACCAGGTCGTGGGCGTCGGCCCGCTCGATCCAGGTGTCGGTGCCGCCGGCCGCCCGGACGGCCGTGGTGATCCCGGACCCCGGCAACTCACCCGGGGCCCGCAGCAGGAACTCGTCCACCGTGCCGTCGGCCAGCGGATGGGTCTGCAGGCTCAGGATGTCGACGCGCTGCCCGGCGAGGGCCGTGCACAGCGCCGCCAGTGACCCCGGCTCGTCCCGCACCGTGGTCCGCATCCGCCACAGCGTGCTCGCCCCCGGCACCGGCTCCGGTGCCGGGGACTCGGTATGGTCCGGCGGCGGCGCGTTCTCGTGGCGTCGTGTCCGCCAGGCCCGGAACGCCGTGGTGAACCGCCGCATCGTCGTGGCGGGGCGGCAGTTGTCGTTCGCGTGCGTCGCTTCAGTCACTTTTCGCGTCATGCACCCACTGTGACGGAACGGTGTTGCGTGATCGCGAACTCTTTGTGTCTGGCGGGTAAAGGGGGCAGTCTGCCCCCTTTATCGACGCTTCAAACGTTGCGCTCCGTACTTGCCGGACCCACCGGAACCTACTGGCCGACCCGGCCCGGCTGGAGCACCTGCGTGAACAGCACGGTGCCGTCCTGCTCGCGCAGACGGACCGTCAGCTCGCCGCTGCCGCCGTCGATGTCGACCTCGCCGAAGAACTGGTAGCCCCCGGCGGGCGAGACATTGGCCGTCGTCGGCGCCTTGAGGAACACGCGGTCCGGACCGAAGGTGCCGTCGAGCGTGTTCGCCGGGAACGCACCGGCGTTGAGCGGGCCCGACACGAACTCCCAGAAGGGCTCGAAGTCGGTGAAGGCGGCCTTCGACGGCTGGTAGTGCTGCGCCGAGGTGTAGTGCACATCGGCCGTCAGCCACACCGTGCCCGTGATCCGCCGGTGCTTGATGAACCGCAGCAGCTCGGCGATCTGCAGTTCGCGGCCCAGCGGCTTGCCGGGGTCGCCCTGCGCTACCGCCTCGATGTTCGGCTTGCCGTCACCGGTGTCCGGGACGACCAGGCCGATCGGCATGTCCGAGGCGATCACCTTCCATACCGCGCGGGAGCGGGACAGCTCGCGCTTCAGCCACTCCAGCTGCTCGCGGCCGAGGATGCCCTGCGCGTCGGTGGGCTGGTCGTCCGTCGAGTTGGCGTTGCGGTAGGTGCGCATGTCGAGGACGAAGACGTCCAGCAGCGGGCCGTGGTGCTGCACGCGGTACACCCGGCCGCCGGGGCGGCGCAGCGTCGAGATCGGGAAGTACTCCGAGAACGCCTGGCGGGCACGGGAGGCGAGCACGTCCACGTTCTTCTCGGTGTACCGGGTGTCGCCGAGGATCTCGCCCGGGTACCAGTTGTTGGTGACCTCGTGGTCGTCCCACTGGATGATGGACGGGACGCGGGCGTTGAAGGCGCGCAGGTTCTCGTCCAGGAGGTTGTAGCGGAAGTTGCCGCGGAACTCCGCCAG
Organism: Streptomyces sp. NPDC055506; assembly: GCF_053643595.1. NCBI lineage: Bacteria > Bacillati > Actinomycetota > Actinomycetes > Kitasatosporales > Streptomycetaceae > Streptomyces > Streptomyces sp. NPDC055506. The sequence continues at coordinate 91,927 of NZ_JBSHKH010000005.1, forward strand.
GGTCTCGGCGACCTTCGCCTTCTCCTCGGTGGTGATGTTCCGCCAGGTCCGTCCGTCGGGCAGGGCCACGGTCTCGGTGAGCGGGCCGTCGGCGTAGATGTTGTCGCCGCTGCAGAGGAAGAAGTCCGGGTCCAGGGCGCCCATCGCCTCGTAGATCCGGTAGCCGCCGAGCTCCGGGTTGATGCCCCAGCCCTGCCCGGCCAGGTCGCCGGACCAGACGAACCGCACCCCGTCGCGGCGCTTGGCGGACGCGGTGCGGAAGCTGCCGGTGACCGGCTCGCCGGTGCGGCGCGGGTCGTCCGGGTCGGCCAGCAGCACCCGGTAGTGGATCTGCTCGCCGGACGGCAGTCCGCGCAGCGGGGTCGTGCCGGTGAAGTCCGTGCCCGGGCCCAGCAGCGGGCCGTGCCATCTGCGCGGGTTGCGGAACGACTCGGTCGCCGACGTCTCGACGATCATTCGGGCGGGCCGGTCGGACCGCACCCACACCAGCCCGGAGTCGCAGGTCACGTCTCCCGCCTGCACACCCCACCCCGCCTTCGGGCGCCCGGACCGGGCGAAGGCCGGCGCCGCTCCGAGAGCGGTGGGCAGGGACAGGGCCGCCGACGCGGCGAGAGAGCCCCGCAGGACGCTACGGCGCCCGGGGAACGGACGGTGTGACATGGATACGCCTCCAGGGACGGGATCCGGCCAGTGTGCAGAGCCACAACTACTGGCACGCCGCAGCGCACACACGAACCCCAAGTGAACAACTGACCGCAGGGGCGGGGGAACCGGCACGCGGGGGCGAGCCCGGCGGAGTCACCCGGTGGCCGCCTCCGCCATCAGACGTACGCCCTCGGCGATCCGGGCGGGCGGCACATGGGCGTAGCCCAGGACGAGCCGCACCTTCTTCGTCTCGGCGCTCCCGGCCCGCGGGTGGGTGCAGGACGACAGTGGGCGAACCGCCACCCCGGCCTCCGCCACGCGCGCGAGGAACCGCTCCTCGGGGCCGTACCGCTCCGGCAGCGTGGCGATCACATGCAGTCCCGCCGCGATCCCGGACACCTCCGAGCCGGGGAAGTGCTCGTCCAGGGCGGCGACCAGCGCGTCACGCCGCTCGCGGTAGGCGCGCTGGCAGCGGCGCAGCTGGCGGTCGTAGTCGCCGCGTTCCAGGAACCGGGCGAACAGGGCCTGGTCGAGGGCCGGGTGGCCGAGGTCCATGGTGCGCTTGCGCTCGACGATCTCCTCCGCCCAGGACTCGGGCACCAGCAGCCAGCCCAGCCGCAGCCCGGGGGCGAGGGACTTGCTGACGGAGCCCGTGTAGGCGACATGGTCCGGGTCGAGGCCCTGGAGCGCGCCGACAGGGGCGCGGTCGTAGCGGAAGTCGCCGTCGTAGTCGTCCTCCAGGACGATGCCGTCCACCTCGCGTGCCCAGTCCAGCAGTCCGGCCCGGCAATCGGCCGAGTAGGCGATGCCGGTGGGGAACTGATGGGCCGGAGTCGTCACCACGGCCCGTACGCCCGACGCCCGCAGCGGTTCCAGGGCGATTCCCTCGCCGTCCACGGGCACCGGCACGGCGGTGACCCCGGCCGAGGCGTACAGCGCGTCGTGCTGGGGACTGCCGGGGTCCTCCACGCCGACGGTGCGCACCCCGCGCGCGTGCAGCGCGAAACCGAGCAGGGTCGTCGCCTGGGCGACCCCGGAGACCACCACGATCCGCTCCGGGTCGGCCACCACGCCCCGCCGCCGGGCGAGCAGTCCGGCCAGCGCGGTACGCAGCCGGGGCAGCCCGCGCGGATCGGGGTACCCCAGGTCCTGGTGCGGCAGTTCCGCCAGTACGTCGCGGTGCGCGGCGGCCCACGCCGAGCGCGGGAACAGCGACAGGTCCGGCGTCCCGGGCACGAAGTCCGCGCGGGTTCCGGGGGAGCGCGGGGCGAGGTCGCGCGCCCGCGGCCGGGCGGCCCGCGCGGCCGCTCCGACCCAGGTCCCGGCGCCCCGGCCGCTGCGCAGATACCCCTCGGCCGTCAGCTGCTCGTACGCCTCAGTGACCAGCCCCCGCGACACTCCCAGGTCCGCCGCGAGATCCCGGCTGGACGGCAACCGGGTGCCCGGCGCGAGCCGGCCCGAGCGGACCGCCTCGCGCAGCGCCGCCTGGAGGGACCGGCCACGCGTGCGTGCCGGTGCCGCGGCGGCGGGGAGCAGCAGCTCCCAGGCCGCGGACGCGGCACCTCCGTCCGGAGCGCTTTGCGGTGGCTTCATGAAGGGAGACCCTAGAGGCTCCTCGCCCCGCGCGAGCCCCGGTACGGGTCAGCGGCTGCCGTCGAGGACGACCCTGGCGACCAGTGCCGGGTCGTCGTTCATCGGGACGTGGCCGCAGCCCGGCAGCCGTACCAGCCGGGCCCCGGGGATGACGCCCTTGGCCCGCACGCCCTGGCGGGGGATGAGGAGCCGGTCCCGGCTGCCCCAGGCCACGGTTACCGGGGTGCCCACGATGTCGTCGCTGAACTGCACGGTCCTGCCGGAGCGGAGGGTCTCGGAGAAGCCCTGCGCCCCGGCCAGCGCCAGCGTCTCGGCGACCACGGCCTCGGGCGAACGACGGCCCGGGCGGGCGTAGATCGTGCTGGTCAGCAGCGCACGGCCGACCGCCGGACGGGCCAGCCGCTCGACGACGGGCAGCGGCATCCGCTGGGCGATCTGCCGCATGGCCATCAGCACCGCGAAGGCGTAGCGGCGCTCGGCCTCGTTCCAGAACCCGGCGGGGGACAGCGCGGTGACGGAGCGGACGAGCCGCGCCCGGGCCAGGTCCAGGGCCAGCAGGCCGCCCAGCGAGTTGCCCGCCACATGCGGCCGTTCGATCTCCAACGCCTCGCACAGCGCGACGAGGACGGTGTTCATCGTCGGCAGGTCGTGCGCCATGCCGTCCGGCAGCGCCGGCGACTCGCCGCACCCGGGCAGGTCCACGGCGATCACATCGCGCTCGGCCGCCAGCGCCGGGATCACCGGGTCCCACACCTGCCGGTGATGGCCGATGCCGTGCAGCAGGAGCAACGGGTCGCCGCTGCCCCGGCGCGTGTAGGACAGCGTGACGTGCTGCTCGCCGTGCGCGGAGGCGACTTTGAAGGAGACGGTGGCGGACATGGGGTGCTCCTCGGCTGTACTCGCTGACGGACGCTGTAGACAGCTTGTCAGCAATTGCTACCGACGGGTAGCCCCGAGATGTCGCCACCTTCACGGCCCCAGGCCGCTCAACGGGCCCGGCGCAGCTCCAGGTTGAAGTGCGCGTGCCCGAACTTCTGCATCAGGCCGACCCACAGCGGCAGCCACATCTCCACGGCGCGCGCCGCCCGGATGTCACCGAGGTCGAGCACCCGCTCCGGCGGCCAGCCGAACTCCCCGAGCAGGGCCGTCACCTGCTCCTTGGCGCCCGCGTCGTCCCCGCAGACGAAGAGGTTGTGTTCGCCCGGAACCATTCCCGGTTCCACCATCACCCGGCAGTTGACGGTGTTGAGCGACTTCACCACGCGCGCGTGCGGAAAAGCCCGCTGGATCTGCTCACCCACGCTGTCCGACGCGACGGGGGACAGCCGCAGCTCGCCCTCCTCGAACGCCAGCGGGTTGGAGACGTCCACGAGGACCTTCCCCCCGAGGTTCTCCGTGCCCGCCGCCTCCAGCGCGGCGAGGGCCACCCGCCCGCCCACGGCGTTCACCACGACCTCGCCGAACGCCGCCGCCTCCGCGAACGTCCCCGCGTCCGCCCCGGCACCCGCGGTGGCGGCCCACTCCAGAGCCGCCGGGTTGTCCCTCGTGCGTGAGCCGAGCCACACCTCGTGCCCCAGCTCCACCAGCCGGCCGCCGAGGGTGCGCCCGACGTCGCCCGTGCCCAGAACCGCGTACCGCATCGCCACCTCCGGAAGCCCTGCCGGCGATCACCGGCGTCCTGTCGCCCATTCTGTCCGGGAAGGGGTGATTCCGCCTGGACAGGGCCGCACCGGTGGGCTGGGATGGAGCCGTGACCACCGAGACCGCGACCGACCTCTTCGAAGCGCACCGCCCCGTCCTGCTGGGCGTCGCCTACCGCATGCTGGGCCGCGTGGCCGACGCGGAGGACGTGGTCCAGGAGGCCTGGCTGCGGTGGTCGGGCAGCGACCGCGGCGACGTGCGCGAACCGCGCGGCTACCTCGTACGGATCACGACCCGCCTCGCCATCGACCGGCTGCGCCAGATCAAGTCCCGCGGGGAGACGTACGTCGGCCCGTGGCTGCCCGAGCCGTACGTCACCGACTTCGGCGACACCGTGCCGGACACCGCCGAGCGTGCCGTGCTCGCCGACTCCGTCTCCCTCGCCGTCCTCGTCGTGCTGGAGTCGCTCTCACCGCTGGAGCGGGCCGTGTTCGTGCTCCGCGAGGCCTTCGGCTTCCCGTACGCCGACATCGCCACCATGCTCGACCGCGGCGAGGCGGCGGTGCGCCAGCTGGCCGGACGGGCCCGCAAGCACGTCGAGGAGCGGCGGCCGCGCTACGAGGTCGACCCCGCCCAGCGCCGTGACCTCACCGAACGGTTCCTCGCCGCGGCGGCCGACGGCGACCTCGAAGGGCTGATGGCGCTGCTCGCCCCGGACGTCCGTCTCGTCGGCGACAGCGGCGGCAAGGCGCGGGCGCCGCTGCGGGTCCTGCGGACGGCGGACAAGGTGGGCCGCTTCCTCGTCGGCGCCGCGCGCAAGGGCGACGTCCCGGACTTCTCCGTGCGTTTCCTGGAGCTCAACGGCGGCCCGGCCATGCTGGTCCTGTCGGGCGACAAGCCCGACTCCGTCTTCCAGCTCGACGTCGCCGACGGGCGGGTCCAAGCGGTCTACATCGTCCGGAACCCTGACAAGCTCCGGTCGCTGGCCGCCGGGTAGGCGGCGCCCCGGCAGCCCCGGGGACCTCGCATGAACGCCCCGTGAACGTTCCCGGCCATTGGTCTTGACCAAGGATCAGGGCCGCCCTATGGTCGCAGAGAAGTGAAACAACCTTTAAAAAACAAGGGCGCTAAAACGCCGCCGACCACGGCGATTGCGGAGGACAGGGTGGGGACCACGCAGCTGGAATCGGTGCCGGAACCGAAGTACTGGCATCTCAAGACCGTGCTCAGCGAAGCGCTCGACTCGGAGTTCTCGGTGGGGGAGATCCTGCCCAACGAGCGCGACCTCGCGGCCCGCTTCGGCGTCGCCCGCGCCACGCTCCGCCAAGCCCTGGAGCAGCTCGAACTGGAAGGCAGGCTGCAGCGCCGCCGCGGTGTCGGCACGACCGTCGCCCCGCCGCGCATGGGCGTCTCCCTCGGTGCCGGCCCGCACACCTGGCCCGGCGGGTCCGAGGACGCCTGGCAGCCGGTCGACTGCGTGGCGGCGGTGCCGCCGGCCGCTGTCGCCGAGGCGCTGGCGACCGGCCGTGACGAGGCCGTCCATGTCGTGCGCCGCTCCCGTGTGTCGAACGGCCGGCCGGTGGCCGCGGAACTGCTTTACATCCCCGAGTCCTCGGTGCCCGAGCTCTCCGGCATAGACGCGCCGTCGGGGGCGGCACGTGCGCGTGCGGTACTGCGTGAGCTGCAGCGGCTGGAGCTGGGGCGTCAGGAGAACGCGGTGGAGCTCGGCTCTGCCGGCGCCGATGACGCGAAGGAGCTGGATCGGCTTCCTGGGGCACCCGTTCTTGTGGTCACGACTCGTTTCGTGTCCGAGGGGCGTACGGCTGCGCTGTCGGTTGCGACGTATCGCGCTGACACGTGCCGGTTGACCTTCGGTGACTCGGGTGGGGTGGAGATTCATGACGGGCCTGAGCAGCGGGCGTCCTGAACCTTTGCGCCGTGGGGGTGTCGTGAGTCGGGGCTGCGGGTTCGTTGTGGTTGCTCGCGCTCACGCGGCGGAGCCGCATATCGACACAGCCCCGCGCCCTTAGAAGAGCGGCCGTTGCTCCACCGCGAAGAGTTGTTCCTCCACGTGGTCCAAGGCGAGGCGTAGGGCGCCGGTCGCCACTGCCGCGTCTCCGAGGCGGGAGAGGGCGACCTGTGGGGGGCGCAGACAGTAGCGGGAGAGTTCTTGGCGGAGGGGGTCCAGGACGCCGTCCAGGCCCGCTGCCCAGCCGCCGATGACGACCAGTTCCGGGTCCAGGGCGAGGACGAGCGCCGCCACGTCGTGGACCAGGCGCTGGAGGAAGCGGTCGACGGCAGCGCGGGCCCGCTGGTCGCCCTCGCGGGCCTGCGCGAACACCTCGGCGACCGCCTGCTCGTCGAGCGGGTGCAGGGGTTCGTCGGTGGTGGAGAGCAGGGTCTCCGGCGTGACCTCCCTGCCCAGCAGATGCAGCGCGCCGATCTCGCCGGCCGCCCCGCCGTAGCCCCGGTGCAGCCGCCCCCCGATCAGCGCACCGGCGCCCGGGCTGAGCCCCGCCAGCACGAACACCACGTCGTCCGACTCGGTGGCCGCGCCCTTCCAGTGCTCGGCGACGGCCGCCGCGTTGGCGTCGTTCTCGACCAGGACCGGGCACTTGAAGGACCGGCTCAGCCGTTCGCCCAGCCGCAGCCCCGTCCACCCCGGCAGCGCGGTGCCCAGCCGTACCGTGCCGTCCGCCTCGACGATCCCGGGCGTCGCCACGCCCACGGCCCGCAGCGAGCCCCGTGCGACACCGGCCCGCCGCAGCAGCTCGGCCACCGCCCCGCGCAGCCGCTCCAGCCGCTCGTCGGCCCCCGCCGTCTCGGGCACCTCCTTGGCCTGGGCGCCGATCACCCGGCCGTCCAGGTCGGCCAGCATGGCCGCCACCCGGTGCGCCCCGATCTCCAGCCCCAGCAGATGCCCGGCCTCCGCCCGGAACCGGAACCGCCGCGCCGGGCGCCCCTGCCGTCGCGCGGCACCCTCCTCGGCCGCCTTCTCGACCACGAGCCCGGCCTCGATGAGCCCTTCGACGACGCCCTCGACGGTTGGCCGGGACAGCCCTGTCACCCGGGTGATCTCGGTCAGCGTCGCGCAGTCCGTGGCACGCAGCGCGTGCAGCACCACCGCGGAATTGATCCTTCGCAGCAGCGAGGGATCCCCGCCGGTCAGCCGCCCCACCGTCCGTCCTCCCAGGTCGCGCGCGTGTTGGCCGGATCGTACTCGGCGCGGCGCGCCCCGGCGAGGGTCCGGCACCGGCCCTCGCCGATCAGCCCGGCGCCACGAACCCCGACTCGTACGCGGCGATCACCGCCTGGGTCCGGTCCCGCGCCCCCAACTTCGCCAGCACCGCGCTCACATGCGACTTCACGGTCTCCGTCCCGACGACCAGCCGGGCGGCGATCTCCGCGTTCGACAGCCCCCGCGCCATCAGCCGCAGCACCTCGGCCTCGCGCTCGGTCAGCTGGGCCCGCTCCATCACGGCCCGCGCCGCGCGGTTCCCGCCGTCGTCGCCGTACTCGGCGGCGAGCTGCCGCACCGAGGCCGGGAACAGCAGGGACTCGCCCTCGGCGATCAGCCGCACCGCGTGCACGATCTCGGCCGGCCGGGCCCGCTTGAGCAGAAACCCGTCGGCGCCGGCCCGCAGCGCCTCGTACACGTACTCGTCGTTCTCGAAGGTCGTCACCACCAGGATCCGCGGCGGCTCGTCGACCGTCCGCAGCAGCGCCCGGGTGGCCTCGATGCCGTCCAGCAGCGGCATCCGTACGTCCATGGCGACCACGTCGGGCCGCAACCGCCGCACGAGCGGGATCACCGCCGCCCCGTCCGCGGCCTCCCCGACGACCTCGATGTCGGGCTGTGCCTCCAGCACGGCCCGCAGACCCGCGCGTACCAGGGGTTCGTCGTCGACGAGGAGAACGGTGACCGACATCCGGACAGCGTAGATCAACTCAACGGCAGTTCGACATGGACCTGCCAGTCACCTTGGTCGGGGCCGGTTCTGGCCCGTCCGCCGAGCAGGGCGGCGCGCTCGCGTATGCCGCGCAGGCCGCTGCCCCGTCCGAGGCCGGGTATCGGCTCGGGCATCGGGTTGCGTATCGCGAGGACGAGGGTGTCGTCGCAGGCACGGACGCGGACCTCCACCGGGACCGCGCCCGCGTGCCGCAGCACATTGGTCAGCGCCTCCTGGAGGATCCGGTAGCCCTCCCGGGACACCGGCCCCGGCACGGTGTCCACGGGGCCGGTCACCTCGGCGTCGACCTTCGCCCCGGAGGCACGCGCGGACTCCAGCAGTCGGTCGGCGTCCACGAGGGTCGGCCTGCTGCTCACCGGTTTCTCCGACTCGCGCAGGACGCCGAGCACACGCTCCAGGTCCTCCAGGGCGGCCCGGCCCGTCTCCTCGATGGCGACCAGGGCGCGGTCGGTGAACTCCGCGTCACCGGCGGCCCGCGCGGCTCCCGCCTGCACGACGGCGACCGTGAGCGCGTGGCCGATGGAGTCGTGCAACTCGCGGGCGATACGCGTGCGTTCCAGGAGCTGTTCGGTGCGTTCCTCCAGCGCCTCCATCCGCTCGGCGGGTGACGGTCCGAGGAGCCGTCTGGCCAGCGCGGTGATGAGGTGGCCCGACCACACCACGACCACGGGGAACAGAACCAACGGCACAGGTGCGAGCACGGCGTGCCACCAGCGGTTCTCCTCGACGGTCACGAATCCGTCGGCCAAGGGCTCGAAACCGAGCCCGGTCGTCAGCAGGTCGACCGCGAGGAGGGGTAACTGGACGGAGAGGTGAGCCACGATCCAGCCGAGGCACAGCCGCGTCTCCAGCCACACCACCGTCCGCCCGCGGTCCGCCCACGTGACCGACGGGGTGGTCACGATCTCCTCGCTCCCACCGTCCCGCCGGTGACCGGTCAGCAGCAGCCTGGCCTGGAACCCCTCCACGACCCGTGTGGCGGGCACGAGGCCCGCGAGTCCGAGCAGGACCGCGGCCGTGACCTGGGTCCACCACGCCTCCTGGATGAACAGCCACAGCGACGGCCACACGATGGCCACCATCATGTGCAGCCACCGCGTGTACGTCACCGCCCGCGTGAGCGGGCGCAGCATGCGGACCATCGCGCCATCGTGCCAGCCGCCACTGACAGCGGACCTCCCCCGCACGGGGGAGACGATCTCCACGGCCGGGGGAGGCCCGCACCCCGCACGAGGGGTCAGGCTGCTGTCATGACCAGCATCGACGTCCAGTCCCTCACCAAGGAGTTCGGCACCAAGCGCGCCGTCGACGACCTCACGTTCCGTGTGCTGCCCGGTCGCGTCACCGGCTTCCTCGGCCCCAACGGCGCCGGAAAGTCCACCACCATGCGGCTGGTGCTCGGCCTCGACCGGCCGACCGCCGGTTCAGCGACCATCGGCGGACGCGCCTACCCGGCCCTGAGCGAACCCCTGCGCCACGTCGGCGCCCTGCTCGACGCGCAGGCCGCGCACGGCTCCCGTACCGCCCGCGACCACCTCCGTGTCCTGGCCGCGAGCAACCGCATCCCGGACCGCCGCGTCGACGAGGTACTGGAGGAGACGGGCCTGGCCTCGGTGGCCCGGCGCCGTGTGCGGACGTACTCCCTGGGCATGCGCCAGCGACTCGGCATCGCCGCCGCCCTGCTGGGCGATCCCGAGGTGGTCATGCTGGACGAGCCGTCCAACGGCCTCGATCCCGAAGGCATCGTGTGGATCCGGCAGTTGCTGCGACGGCTCGCGGGGGAGGGACGGACGGTCCTGGTCTCCAGCCATCTGATGAACGAGACCGCGTCCTTCGCGGACCATCTCGTCGTCCTCGGCCGGGGCCGGCTGTTGGCCGACACCCCGATGCGGGACTTCATCCACGCACGCGTGCGGCCGCTCGTACGGATCCGCACGAGCGACCCCGCCGCGCTCAAGAGCGCCCTCGCCCGGCACGGCCACGAGGCCGAGGAACACCCGGACGGCCACTGGACCGTGCCCCACGCACGCGTGGACGACATCGGCCGCATCGCCTCCGCCGCGAGCGTGCCCGTCCTGGAACTCGCGGCCGAGGAAGGCACCTTGGAGCAGGCCTACTTCGACCTCACGTCCGCCGAGACCGAGTTCACCGCACAGCCCCAGGAGGCCTGACCATGGAAATCACGCCCCTACTCCGCTCCGAGTGGCTGAAGATCCGTACGCTCCGCTCGCTGCCGGGAGCCCTCCTGGCCCTGTTCGCCGCGACCACGGCGTTCTCCGCGATCGCCGGTGTCTCCGAGACCTCGGACCCGGGATTCGACGCGCTGTTCACCTCCCTCTCGGGTGTCATACCGGGCCAGATCGCGGCCATCGCCTTCGGGGCCATGGCCGTGTCGGCGGAGTTCCACTCGGGGGCACTGCGGCTCTCGCTGACCGCGGTTCCCCGGCGCGGCCGGTGGTTCGCGGCCAAGGCGGCGGTCATCGCCGTACCCGCGCTCCTGGTGGGGCTGGTGACGGCTCTCGCCGCTCTCCTCGTGGCACGGGCGGGGCTCGGACCGGCAGCCGACGGGCTCGGCACCGGTGAGCAGGCGCGCGCCGTCGTGGGCTGCGGGGTCTACCTCATGCTCATGGCCCTGTTCGCGGCCGGGCTGGCCGCACTGCTGCGCAGCGGCGTGGCCACGCTGTCGCTGTTGATCCCGTTCATCCTCGTCGTAGGGTTCGTGATCGGCGACGCCACGGGCACCGTCGCCGACTTCCTGCCCGACAAGGCGGGGCAGTTGGTCATCCGTGGGACGCCCGAGGGATCGTCCCTCGGGCCGTGGTCGGGGCTCGCGGTGACCGCGCTCTGGACGGCCGCCGCGCTGCTCGCGGGAGCGTGGAGCGTGCGCCGCCGGGACGCCTGACCGATGACAGGGGTGATGCCCCGCCAAGTGTCAGTGGGGGCGGGTTTACTGGACCCATGAGCATCGCACAGCACATCGCCCTCGTCGACGAGCTGTGCTACCGCCCCTTTCCGGTGGAGCACGGCCCGTCGGACGTCGGCATGTCAGGACCCGGCTACCACGTGGCGGTGTTAGAGAGCGGGCTCTACGGCGACCCCGCGACCTGGGCGGTGACGGTCGACCAGTTCGAGAAGGACCGTGACGCCGTCTACGAACTGCTGGCCTCGCGCTGGGGCGACACGGACCCCTACAACCTGCAGACCGTCCTCCTGCGCACCGAGCGGGAGGAGATACCCCGGCCCTGGGCCGAGCTGAGCGCGTGGGCCGGAGTGGCGCACGTGTGGGAGGTGGAGGGCACCGGCCGCTGGGTCGCCGTGGCGGTCACGGACCAGGACCCCTCCCACGACGTGCGGTTGCTGGCCGTGATCACGGAGACGGACCCGCCGTGACCGGTCAGGCCTCCGCGGCCTCCCGCAGCCGTCCGAACTCCTCCGCCATGGTCTCGGCCGTCCAGTGCGCGTTCAGCCCGCTCGGGTTGGGCAGCACCCACACGCGCGTCTCCCCGAAGGTCCGCGACTGCGGCCCGACCTGAGCCTTCCGGTCGTCGAACGCGGCGCGGTACGCGGTCACACCCACCACCGCCAGCCAGCCCGGCCGCAGCCGCCCCGCCTTCAGCGCGAGCAGCCGCCCGCCCTCCCGGTACTCCTCGGCGCTCAGCTCGTCGGCCCGAGCGGTGGGCCGCGCCACGACGTTGGTGATGCCGAGCCCGTACGAGAGCAACTCCCGCTGTTCGGACGGCTTCAGCAGCCGGGGCGTGAAGCCGGATCGGTGCAGTACGGGCCAGAAGCGGTTGCCGGGGCGGGCGAAGTGATGGCCCGTCGCGGCCGTCATCAGCCCGGGGTTGATCCCGCAGAACAGCACCCGCAGACCGTCCGCGACCACGTCGGGCACGACACGGTCGCGGGCGGCCTCCAGCTCCTCGGGCGTGAAGCGCGCCATGCGGCGCGTCAGAGAATCGCGCCGGGCGTGTAGCCCGCGGCCTGGGGGTGTTGCTTCACGATCTCCTCGACCCGGGCGACCACGGTGGCGACCTGGTCGCCCGCGGCACCCGTGAAGGACAGCTTGTCGGCCATCAGTGCGTCCAGCTGGGCGCGGTCGAGCGGAATGCGCTCGTCGGTGGCGAGCTTGTCGAGCAGTTCGTTGCGCTCGGCGCCCTGCTCGCGCATCGCCAGCGCGGAGGCGACGGCGTTCTCCTTGATCGCCTCGTGTGCGAGCTCCCGGCCCACGCCCGCGCGCACGGCACCCATCAGCACCTTGGTGGTGGCGAGGAACGGCAGGTACCGGTCCAGCTCCCTGGCCACGACCGCCGGGAACGCGCCGAACTCGTCGAGCACCGTCAGGAACGTCTCCAGCAGACCGTCCAGCGCGAAGAACGCGTCCGGCAGCGCGACCCGGCGCACCACCGAGCAGGACACGTCGCCCTCGTTCCACTGGTCGCCCGCCAGCTCGCCCGTCATCGAGGCGTAGCCGCGCAGGATCACCATCAGGCCGTTGACGCGCTCGCAGGAGCGGGTGTTCATCTTGTGCGGCATCGCCGAGGAGCCGACCTGGCCCGGCTTGAAGCCCTCCGTGACCAGCTCGTGCCCGGCCATCAGCCGGACCGTCTTCGCCAGCGACGAAGGCGCCGCCGCCAGCTGCACCAGCGTCGTCACGACCTCGTAGTCCAGCGAGCGCGGGTAGACCTGGCCGACCGAGGTGAACGCCTGCGAGAAGCCCAGGTGGGTGGCGATCCGCTGCTCCAGCTCCGCGAGCTTCGCGGCGTCCCCGCCCAGCAGGTCCAGCATGTCCTGCGCGGTGCCGACCGGGCCCTTGATGCCGCGCAGCGGGTAGCGGCCCAGCAGCTCCTCGACGCGGCCGTAGGCCACGAGCAGTTCGTCGGTGGCGGTCGCGAAGCGCTTGCCGAGGGTGGTGGCCTGCGCGGCGACATTGTGCGAGCGGCCGGCCATGACCAGCTCGCCGTACTCGCCGGCCAGCTTGCCCAGCCGCGCCAGGACAGCGACCGTGCGGTCGCGCATCAGCTCCAGCGAGAGCCGGACCTGCAGCTGCTCGACGTTCTCGGTGAGGTCGCGGGAGGTCATGCCCTTGTGCACGTGCTCGTGCCCGGCGAGGTCGTTGAACTCCTCGATCCGCGCCTTCACGTCGTGCCGTGTGACCTTCTCACGCTCGGCGATGGAGGCCAGGTCGACCTGGTCGAGCACCCGCTCGTAGTCGGCGAGCGCCGCGTCCGGCACCTCGATCCCGAGGTCCTTCTGGGCGCGCAGCACGGCGAGCCAGAGCTGCCGCTCCAGCCTCACCTTCTGCTCGGGGGACCAGAGCGTGGCGAGCTCGGCGGAGGCGTACCGTCCGGCGAGGACGTTCGGGATGCGGGGCTTGGCGGGAGCGGAAGTCACGTGGACGGATTCTACTGGCGATTCGTGCAGGCCAGCGCACCGGCCTTTTCGTCGGAACCTACGAGAGGCTCGCGATGCCGTAGGCGAGGGGGTGGTACGGCGGGACCTACAGCTCGTACGGCAGCAGCTCGGGGCGCTTGGGCGGCAGGCCGTCGCCCGAGGAGCGGCCCGTCAGACGGCGGCCTATCCAGGGCAGCAGGTACTGCCGGGCGAACCGGACGTCCGCGGCGCGGCGCATGACCCAGCCCGGCGGCAGCGTCGTCGGCATCGGCGTGCGCCACTCGGTGTCCTCGGGCTCGTAGCCGAGCGTCTGCCACACGGCCTCGGCGACCCGGCGGTGGCCCTCGGCCGTCAGATGCAGCCGGTCCACGTCCCACAGCCGGGGGTCGCCGAGCGAGGGGGCGCCGTAGAGGTCGACGACGAGCGCGCCGTGCCGGTCGGCGAGTTCGTCGACGCAGGCGAACAGCTCCTCCATACGCGGCCGGAACCGCTCCAGGACAGGGCCCCGCCGGCCCGGGCTGCGCATCAGCACCAGCTGTTTGCACGACGGGGCCAGCCGCTCCACGGCCTCCTCCAGGAGGGCACGCACCCGGCCCATGTCGCACTTGGGCCGCAGCGTGTCGTTGAGCCCGCCGACCAGGGTGATCACATCGGGCTTCATGGCCGCCGCCACGTCCACCTGCTCGTCGACGATCTGCTGGATCAGCTTGCCGCGCACCGCGAGGTTGGCGTAGCGGAAGCCGGGAGTGCCGGCCGCCATCCGTGCGGCGAGCAGGTCGGCCCAGCCGCGGTAGGTGCCGTCGGGCAACAGGTCCGACATGCCCTCGGTGAAGGAGTCGCCGACCGCGACGAGGCTGCTGTGGGTGGGGTTCGTGTGCATGGCGCCGGAAATGATATCCCGTGCACATACCCAGCAGTCGGTCGGCCGGCGAGAGACCCCTCACGTCCGCTGGCCGAACAGCTCCCGCAGTACGTCCTCCATGGTCACGAGCCCGGCCAGCCGGCCGTCCGCCCCGAGGACGGCCGCGAGATGCGTACGGCTGCCGCGCATCGCGGTGAGGACGTCGTCCAGCGGTGTGTGCTCCCGCACGCGCGCGATGGGCCGCATGTCCCGCAGCCGGAACGGCACGTCGCGCCCGAGGGCGTCCAGGGCGTCCTTCACATGCAGATAGCCGACGATCCGCCGCCCCTCGTCCACCACCGGGAAGCGGGAGAACCCGGAGTCCGCAGTGAGCTGCTCCAGCTCGTCCGGGGTGACGCCCACCCTCGCGTACACCACTCTCTCCAGGGGCAGGACCACGTCGCGCACCGGGCGGCGGCCCAGCTCCAGCGCGTCGTGCAGCCGCTCCTGGGCGCGGTCGTCGATCAGGCCGGCCTCGCTGGAGTCCTTCACGATCTGCGCTATCTCCGCGTCCGAGTAGGAGGCGGCGACCTCCTCCCGGGCCTCCACGCGCAGCAGCTTCAGCAGTGTGTTGGCGAAGGCGTTGATCGTGAAGATCACCGGGCGCAGTGCCCGGGACAGCGCCACCAGGGGCGGGCCGAGGGCCAGCGCGCTGCGCACCGGCTCGGCGAGCGCGATGTTCTTCGGCACCATCTCGCCGAGCAGCATGTGCAGATACGTGGCCAGGGCCAGCGCGATCACGAAGGACACCGCGTGTCCCGCGCCCTCGGGCACGCCCACCGCGTGGAACACCGGCTCCAGCAGATGCGCGATCGCCGGCTCGGCCACCACACCCAGCACCAGCGTGCACAGCGTGATGCCGAGCTGTGCGGCCGCCATCAGCGCCGACACGTGCTCCAAGCCCCACAGCACGCTCTTGGCGCGCCGGTCGCCCCGGTCGGCGTAGGGCTCGATCTGGCTGCGGCGCACCGAGATCAGCGCGAACTCGGCGCCGACGAAGAAGGCGTTGACGACGAGCGTCGCCAGACCGATCAGCAGCTGTACGGCGGTCACAGCTCCGCTCCCCTCTCGTCGGGCTTCTCGTCGTCGAGCGGCGCCCGCAGCCGGACGCGCGCCGCCCGGCGGCCGGTCGCGTCCAGGACCTCCATCCGCCAGCCGGCGACCTCGAGGGTGTCACCGACGTCCGGTATCCGGCCCAGCACCGTCGCCACCAGCCCCGCGAGCGTCTCGTACGGCCCCTCCGGCGCGCGCAGCCCGACCCGCTCCAGACGGTCCACGCGCGCGGAGCCGTCGGCCGAGTACAGGGCATGGCCGGCCTCGTCCGTGCCGGCCGGGGCGAGGTCGGGCAGCTCGTGCGGGTCGTGCTCGTCGCGCACCTCGCCGACGACCTCCTCGACGATGTCCTCCAGGGTGGCCACGCCCGCCGTGCCGCCGTACTCGTCGATCACGACGGCCATCGTGCGCTTGCCGGAGAGCCGGTCCAGGAGCCGGTCGACGGTGAGGGTCTCCGGGACCAGCAGCGGTTCGCGCATCAGCTCGGAGACGTAGATCCGGGTCCGGCGTTCGGCCGGTACCGCCAGTACGTCCTTGACGTGCGCGGTCCCGACGACCGAGTCGAGGGTCCCGCGGTAGACGGGGAACCGTGACAGACCGGTCGCCCGGGTCGCGTTCGCCACGTCCTCCAGGGTCGCCTGCACCTCCAGGGCGACGACCTGCACCCGGGGCGTCATCACGTTCTCGGCGGTCAGGTCGGCGAGGTTCAGCGTCCGCACGAACAGCTCCGCGGTGTCGGCCTCCAGCGCGCCTTCCTTGGCCGAGTGGCGGGCCAGCGCCGCCAGCTCCTGCGGCCCGCGCGCCGAGGCCAGCTCCTCGGCGGGCTCCACACCGATCCGGCGCACCACCCGGTTCGCCGTGTTGTTGAGATGGGTGATGAAGGGGCGGAACGCGGCGCTGAACCAGCGCTGGGCATTGCCCACGGTCTTGGCGACCGTCAGCGGAGAGGAGATCGCCCAGTTCTTCGGGACCAGCTCGCCGACCACCATCAGGAACACCGTCGAGGCGGCCGTGCCGAGCACCAGCGCGAGGCTGTGCGACGCCGACCGCGAGACACCGGCGTCCTCCAGCGGCCCGGCGATCAGCGCCGCGATCGACGGCTCGGCGAGCATGCCGACGACCAGGTTCGTGACGGTGATGCCGAGCTGCGCCCCGGACAGCTGGAACGTCAGGCTCCGTACGGCCTTCAGCGCGCCCTGCGCGCCCCGATCGCCGCGCTCCACCGCCCGCTCCAGCTCGGAGCGCTCGACCGTGGTGAGGGAGAACTCGGCCGCCACGAAGGCGCCGCAGGCGAGCGAGAGCAGGATCGCCGCCAGAAGGAGCAGCACTTCGGTCATCGGTTCACCCCCGTTCCATGGTTCTCCAGGACGGGGCGGAACGCGCGGTGTCGCGCACGGGGAGGCACGCCCATGGGCGGACGCTCACAACCTTTCATGCAGAACCGAGTGGCCATCCAAGGTTAAAGGATGGGCAAAGTCCTTCCGGGGGGTGCTCAGGGCGAGTCGGCGGGGGCGGGTGCCAGCCGGTAGGCGCCCTCGTGGGCGACGACCCGACCCGCGGTGGGCGGCGCGAAGTGGGTGCCGAGCAGGAGGGTGTCCGTGCCGGCCAGAGAGTCGAGCAGCCTCCGGCGCGAGGCCTCGGACTGTACGGGATCGATGTCGACGCACGCGCCGATGCCGGGGTGGGCGAGCTGGACGGGGTGGTGGACGCAGTCGCCGGTGATCAGCGCCGTCCGTCCGCGACTGGTCAGTTCTACGGCGAGGTGGCCGGGGGTGTGCCCCGGGGTCGGGATCAGACGCAGGCCCGGAGCGACTTCGGCACCCTCGGCGGGGACGTCGACGAGGTCGAGCCGCCCGGCCTCCTCCACCGGGATCACGGAGTCGCGGAACATCTGCGCGCGTGCCTCGTCCATGGCGTACCCGGCCCAGAACTCCCGCTCGGCGCGGGAGGTCAGGTAGCGGGCGTGCGGGAACGTGGGCACCCACGCGCCGTTCACCTCCCGGGTGTTCCAGCCGACGTGGTCGGCGTGCAGATGGGTGAGGATCACCAAGTCCACCGAGTCCGGGGGGAATCCGGCGGCGGTGAGGCGCCGCAGGTAGTCGGTGTCGAGGTCGTGCCAGGCGGGATTGGCCCGCTGTTTGCCGTTGCCGATGCCCGTGTCCACCAGCACGCGAAGCCCGCCGGCGGTGAACGCGAAGCTGTGGCTGTCCAGGCGCGGGACGCCGTCGCCGTCCGCGAAGTGGGGGCGCAGCCAGTCCTGTCCCGCCACGACGTCCGGTGTGGCGTCGGGCAGCAGCCACGGTCCGGTGGCCGGCGGCAGCGGGACCTCGTCGACGCGGTGGACGGTGAGGTCGCCCACGGTCCATGTGGTCATCGGTCTCTCCTCGAGAGCTTGAAGCGATCGGTTAAAGCAACGTGTTTGCGTTAAGTCGACCGTAGGTCCTACAGTCCACTAACGCAAACAGTTAGCTTTTGTCGCTCACAGGGGAGTCCATGTCCCGCACCGAACTCACACCCCCGGAAGCGGCCCGCTGGGCCCACCGCGCCGGGCTCGTCCTGCCGGCCGACCGCCATGCCGCGGTCGCGGCCACCGCCGACCACATCCACTCCGTGGTCGCCGTCCTGCGCGAGCTCGACTTCGGCGACACCCCGCCCGCCCCCGCGTATCGCGCGGCACAGGAGGCCCACGATGCAGCCGTATGAACTGACCCTCGGCGCCGCCGCCGAGCTGATCCGGGCGCGGCGGCTGTCTCCCGTCGAGCTGGCGGACTCCGTGCTGGAGCGCGTCGAACAGGTGGAGCCTCGGCTCGGGGCCTATGTCACCGTCACCGCCGAGCACACCCGCCGGGCCGCCCTCGAAGCCGAGCAGGACATCGCGGCCGGCCGGCACCGCGGTCCGCTGCACGGCATCCCGATGGGGCTGAAGGACCTGATCGACACCGCCGGACTGGCGACGTCAGCCAGTTCCAGGGTCAGGGCCGGCCACCGCGCCCACACCGACAGCACCGTCGCCGCGCGTCTGCGGGCGGCCGGAGCCGTCCTGGTCGGCAAGACCCACACCCACGAGTTCGCCTACGGGCTGACCACCCCGCAGACCGGCAACGCCTGGGACCGTGACCGGGTCGCCGGCGGCTCCAGCGGCGGATCGGCGGTCGCCGTCGCCACGGGCACCGCCACTTTCGCCCTGGGCACCGACACCGGCGGATCCATCCGGGTGCCCGCCGCGCTCAACGGCGTCGTCGGCCTCAAGCCGACCTACGGCCTCGTCCCGCGGCACGGCGTCACCTCGCTGTCCTGGTCCCTGGACCACGTCGGCCCGATCACCCGCACCGTCGAGGACGCGGGCCTGGTCCTCGACGCCCTGGCCGGCCCCGACCCCCACGACCCCGCCTCCCTGGTCACACCCCCGGCGGACCACCGGCCGGCCGAGGGCACCGACCTGACCGGACTGCGCGTCGGCGTGCCGCGCACCTGGTACTTCGACCACGTCGACGCCGAGGTGGAAGCCGCCGTCCGGAAGGCGATCGACCGGCTCCGGGATCTCGGTGCCCGGCTCGTCGACGTCGAGATCCCCATGACCCGCTACATCCAGGCCACCCAGTGGGGCCTGATGGTGCCCGAGGCCACCGCCTACCACGAGAGCACCCTGCGCACGGTCCCCGAGCTCTACCAGGCCGACGTCCGCATCCTCCTGGAGGCCGGCGAACTGATGCCCGCCGGCGACTACTTGCGGGCCCAGCGTTCCCGCACCCTCATGCGGCAGGAGTGGGCGGACATGCTGCGCGAGGTCGACCTGATCGCCGCCCCCACCCTCCCCGCGACCGCGGTCCCGGCCGGCCGGGAGACGATCACCTGGGCCGACGGTACCGTCGAGGGGGTCTCGGACGCCTATGTGCGGCTCTCCGCACCCGCCAATATCACCGGGGTGCCGTCCCTGTCCCTACCGGTCGGCCACGACACCCAGGGCCTGCCGATCGGCATGCAGCTCCTCGGCCGGCCGCTCGGGGAGCGGCTGCTCCTGCGGGTCGGCCACGCCTACGAGCAGACCCGGCCCGCCCGCCGGCTCGCGCCCGCGGCCTGAACCGGGAACCGCCCCAGACGCAAAGGGTTCGCTTTAAGGTGGGTGCCGTGAGCAGACAGATGGTGCGCCCCGGCGGCCGCAGCGCCCGGGTCCAGGCGGCGGTGCACGCCGCCGTACGCGAACTCGCCTCGGAGCTGGGCCGGGACGCCCTGACGGTGCCGCTGGTCGCCCAGCGCGCGGGCGTGACACCGTCGACCATCTACCGCCGCTGGGGCGACCTGCAGGAACTGCTGTCGGACGTGGCGGTCGAGCGCCTGCGGCCCGACACCACGCCCGGCGACCACGGCACCCTGCCGGCCGACCTCACGGCCTGGGCCGAGCAGTTCCTCGACGAGATGGCCTCGCCCGCCGGCCGCGCCTACATCCGCGACGCCCTGCTCGGCGACCCCGACGGCGGCAACGCCGGCCGGTGCTCGGCCTACGCCGCCGAGCAGATCGGCCTCGTCCTCACCCGGGCGGCCGGACGCGGGGAGCGGACACCCGACGTCGAAACGGTGATCGACCAGGTCGTCGCGCCCATCATGTACCGCATCCTCTTCCGCCCGGACGGCCTCGACGCCGCCTACGCCCGGCGGCTGGTGGCCGGGGTCCTCGCCCCGGCCGGAGACACTCCCCAGCCGATGGGGGGCCTGCCCTAGCCGATGAGGGGCTTGACCCAGCGCCGCCAGTGGTCCTCGCGCCGGTAGCCGGCCGCGGCCCAGGTGTGGTGGGCCTCTTCGTTGGCCTCCAGGACCATGGCGTCGACACGTCGCCCGCCCAGGGCGGCGAAGCGCTGTTCGGCGGCCTCCAGGAGGGCGGTGGCGATGCCTTGCCGACGGTGGTCCGGGTGTACGGCGAGCCGGTAGGCGGAGCAACGCCAGCCGTCGAAGCCGGCTATGACGGTGCCCGTGAGGAGACCGTCGCGCTCGGCGAGGAGCAGGGCCTCGGGGTCCCGTGTGATGAGCCGGGCCACTCCGTCGTGGTCGTCGCTGATGCTGGTGCCTTCCGCGGCTTCGCGCCAGAAACCGAGCACGGTTTCGATGTCCGAGAGGGTCGCGCAGCGGATGTGAAGATCGCTCATGGGGCGAGCCAAGCAGAGCGCCGGCCCATCCGGCGATCGGGTTTCAGTACCCGGACACCGCCTGTTGGTTAGGGTGGCCACCGGAGACTGACGGCGCCCCGCGCGGGCCGAGTCGGACACGACGGGGGGCTCGTTCGTGGGGAGTTGGCGCCCGGCAGTCATGGTTGCCCACCGGTCGGCGCCCGCGGTGCTGCCCCCGGCGCCGCGCGGGTGGCTCGGGCTGATCGCGGCCCTCGCCGCGCTGATGGTCGTCGCGCTCGGGGTCATGCACGCCGGGCACGGCGAGCCCGGCACGGTGGACGGGTGGATTCAGCCGGCGGTCGACGGTGTGCGGCCGCCGTGGCGGAACCTCGCTCTGGCCACGGACTTCCTGGGGGAGCCCCTGGGGGCGGTGGCGCTGGTCGTGGCCGCCGTGACGGGCTGCCTGCTGCTTCGGCACCCTCGCGCGGCGGTGTTCGTCGTCGCCGGCGCCGGCCTGACCGTGGGGACGACGAAGCTGCTCAAGCCCCTGGTGGGACGCACCATCCACGGCCCCGACAACCTGTCCTACCCGAGCGGGCACACGGCCTTCCTCACCGCGCTCGCCCTCGTGGTGGCGCTGCTCGCGGCCGGCCGGCTCGGCCTCGGCAACACGGCCGGCGCGGTGCTCGTGCTCGGGGCGGCGCTCGCCGCAGGCGCCGCCATGGGCTGGGCGCAGGTCGCCCTGGGCGCGCACTACCCGACGGACGTCCTCGGCGGCTGGTGCACCGCGCTGGCGGTGGTACCGGCGACCGCGTGGCTCATCGACCGGATGGCCGACGCCGGCCGCCGAGACCGTCATTGACGTCACGTCAGGTTCACACCGAGCGGCGGAACACCGGCTTCACCGGCCGCCCGGCCAGCCAGGGGGCGGGGTCACCGGCGTCCAGTGCCTTCCGGTACACCGCACACGCCTGGGCCACCACATCGACGGTGTGATCGATGTCCGCCTCGCTGAGCGCGCTGCTCACCACGAACGACGGGGCCAGCACCCCGCCCGCGAGGAGCCGGCGCAGGAACAGGGTGCGGTACTCCTGCGACGGCTGCCGGTTCTCGTCGAGGGTGGCGAAGACCAGGTTGCTGGCCCGGCCCCGGACGACGACATGGTCGCCGACGCCCATGCCGGCCGTGGCCTCGCGGACACCGGCGGCCAGCCGCTCGCCCAGGGCGTGCAGCCGCGCGGTGATCCCCTCCTCGACGTAGGTGGCTTGCACGGCCATCGCCGCTGCCAGGGAGTGCGTTTCCGCGCCGTGCGTGGTGGACAGCAGGAACACCCGCTCGCCGGAGTGCCGCAGCCCGCCCCGCTCCATCAGCTCGCGACGCCCGGCCAGCGCGGAGACGGCGAATCCGTTGCCCAGCGCCTTGCCGAACGTGGAGAGGTCGGGAACGACGCCGTACAGGCCCTGGGCGCCCGCCTCGGACCACCGTAGCCCGGTGATCATCTCGTCGAAGATCAGTACGCAGCCGTGCCGGTCGGCCAGTTCGCGCAGGCCCTCGAGGTACCCGGGCGGCGGCTCGGTGTGGGTGGCGGGTTCGAGGATCAGGCAGGCGACCTCGTCCTGGTACCGGGCGAGCAGTTCCTCCGTGGCGGCCAGGTCGCCGTAGGGGAACGCCACGGTGAGGTCGGTGGTCGCCGCCGGGATGCCGGCGGACATCGGAGTCGTACCGATGAACCAGTCGTCGACGGAGAAGAACGGATGATCGGCGCAGACGGCCACCCGGGCGCGACCAGTGGCGGCGCGGGCGAGGCGGACCGCGGCGGTGGTGGCGTCGGAGCCGTTCTTCGCGAACTTCACCATCTCGGCGGTCGGCACCGTGGCCAGGAAGCGTTCCGCGGCCTCGACCTCCACGATGGACGGCCGGACGAAGTTGCTGCCGCGGTCGATCTCCCGCCGTACCGCCTCGGTCACACGCGGGTGGGCGTGGCCGAGGCTGACCGACCGCAGGCCGGACCCGTACTCGATGTAGCGGTTGCCGTCGACGTCCCACACATGGGCACCGCGGCCGTGGCTGATGACCGGGGCCAGGTTCTCGGGGTACTGGTCGTCACCCTTGGCGTAGGTGTGCGCGCCCCCGGGGACCAGGGTGTGCAGCCGCTCGTTCGCCGCCCGCGACCGGGGCAGGAAGAACTCCTCAGTGTCCACGCTGACTTCAGCTCTCTCTCTGCTTCAGGACCTGGGCGAGGCTCGGCGCCTCCCGGTCCCGCTGGGACATCGATGTGGCCGGCAGCGGCCAGCGGATCGCGAGCTCCGGGTCGTCGAAGGCGATCGTCACGTCCTCGGCCGGATCGTGCGGGCGGTCGATCCGGTACGAGGTGTCGGCGGTCTCGGTGAGCGCCTGGAAGCCGTGCGCGCATCCCGCCGGGATGTACAGGGTCACCTGGGTCTCACCGGACAGCTCGAAGGTGGCCACGTTGCGATGGGTAGGTGAGTCCGGCCGCAGGTCCACGACGACGTCGAAGATCCGCCCGTACGAGCACCGCACCAGCTTGGCCTCGCCCTTGCCGGAGCGCAGGTGCAGGCCGCGCAGCACGCCCCGCACCGAGCGGGACACGCTGTCCTGGACGAAGGCGTCCGGGTCGAGGCCCGCCGAGCGGATCACGTCGGCGTCGAAGGTGCGGCAGAAGAAGCCGCGCTCGTCGGCGTAAGGCGTCGGCTCGAAGAGGAACGCGCCCGCTATCTCCGGGACCTCGGTCGCTTTCATGGAGTCTCCTTCGCTGGGAACAGGGCTGCCGTCAAGGCGGTGAAGTGGTCGGTGAGTTGCCGGGCGGCCACCTCGTTCCGCTCGGCCAGGGTCTGCCGCAGCTCCGCCGCTCGCTTCTCCAGCTCCCCGAACCGCTCCAGCAGCCGGTCGGCGTCGACCTCGCGGGCAGGGTGGCAGTACGCGCCGAGACCCATCCGGTCCATGAGGGCGTCGCTCTTCGCCGCGTAGGTGAGGGCGAGGGTCGGTGTTCCGGTCTTCAGCGCGCAGACCAGGTTGTGGTACCGGGTCGCCACCACGGCGTCGGCCGCCGCAGTCTCCTTCATCAGGTCGGCCAGCGAAGCCGCCTGCGCCGCGGTGACCAGCGGCGAGTCCACCGCGTCGAGGATCGCGGCGACCACGGACGCGTCGCAGGCGTCGCCGGTGAGCAGCCGGACCGGCCTGCCGTCCTCGATCAGCGCGCGGACGAAGCGAGTCGTCCCGTCGAGGTAGCGCCGGTGGATCTCTTCGGCGCGGGCACGGTCGTCGTTGCCGCCGTGGAAGTCCATGACACCGACGCAGACCGCACCGGGCGGGCCCGACGGCCCGATCGCCGGTGGCGTCGGCAGGGCGAAGGCGAGATCCGGGCAGACCTCGTCGTGCGCGGTGTCCACGCCCATCTCCCGCATCGCGTCGCGGGATTGGGCGTCCCGGTACGACCGGTAGGCGGCCAGCCGCGCCGACCGGCGCACCAGGGCCCGGGTCGCCCGGTCGCGGATCGGGGCGGCGCCGACGCCGACCAGCGCGACCCTGGTGCGGAACAGCCGGCCGGCCGCGCAGAGCAGGAACAGCGAGTACGGGAAGCCCCACGGCCGCAGCGGCAGCGTGGCCTCCAGGACACCCATGCCCGGCACGATCACCACGTCGTGCCGGCGTACCCAGGCCGCGGTGCGGACCACGTCGACGAGCTTGCCCAGTCCCTTCCCCGCGATCGCGCCCACACGCGACGCGGTCCGGTACTCCCCGCGGTACCAGTGCAGCCGCGTCGCCGGGATCCCGTACCGGGCCGTGACGACCTCGGGTCCGCCGCACAGCGCGTCCACGACCGCGTCCGGGTGCTCGGCGCGGAGGTACCCGAGTACGGCTTCGAGCGACCCGTCGTTGCCGAGGTTGCCGGAGCCGAGCAGGCCGAACACCCCGACGCGGGCCGTGGTCACGCCTGCCTCCCCTCACGGCCGGCGACCAGGGCGTCGACGGAGACGGTGAGCTTGGCCGGGTCGACCGGGGCACGGTCCTCGACCCGCTCGCCGGCGCCCGGCCGGGCCCGGCTGGTCATCCACGCGGCCAGGTGGCGGTAGCAGGCGCGCCGGTCGGCCGCGGAGAGCGGCGCCCGCTGAATCGCCGAGACGAAGCCCCAGACGTACTCGGCCAGCAGCCGGGGCGTCGGGTGCAGCGCGCCCGCCCGGCGCGGGTCCAGGTTGACGCACCGGGAGCGCTTGGACGGGTTCGCCCGCTCGGCGCGGGTGGGGTGGTCGCGGCGGAAGTACAAGAGCTCCGGCACCTGGTGGAAGGGCCCCTGCAGGACGATCTCGGCGACGAACGTCCGGTCCGCGTGGTGATAGCTGTCGTGCGGCTTCACCCGGCGCAGCATGTCGGCGCGCATCACCCCGTAGAAGTCGTCGCCACCGGGCTCGAACAGGAAGCTCCGGAAGCGCTCCGGCGCGTGCGGGGAGGCGGTGGCCAGCCTGTACTCGTAGGGGACCGTCACCTGTCCTTCGCCGTCGATGACCGCTTGGTCGGAGTGCGCGAGGACCACGTCGGGCCGCGCGTCGAGCGCCTCCACGCAGCGCCGCAGCAGGTCCCGGGCGTAGAGGTCGTCGTGCGAGGCCCACTTGAACAGCTCGCCGCGGCACTCGGTGAACACGTAGTTGTGGTTCGGCGCGGCGCCGATGTTCCGAAGCAGCCGGACGTACCGGATGCGTGAGTCCTGCGCGGCGTACTTGCGGCAGATGTCCTCGGTCCCGTCGGTCGAGGCGTTGTCGGAGATGACCAGCTCGAAGTCCTCGTAGGTCTGGCCGAGCAGGGCGTCGAGCGATTCGGCCAGGTACTCCTCGCCGTTGTACACGGGCAGTCCGATGCTCAGCCGGGGATGGGCGGTCATGACGTCCTCACTTCGGGGATGGGTTCCTTCAGGTGCTCGCGCAGGGCGGACCGCAACTGGAGCCACCACGCGGCCGAGCCGGCGAGGGTCGCGGCGGCGACGCCCCAGGCCGAGCCGACCGTGCCGGCCAGGGCCGCGCCGCCGAGCCCGCCGGCGACGTAGCAGGCGGAGGCGAAGAGCTGGCAGCGCAGGCTGCGCCGGGCCGCGGCGAGCGCCCGCAGCCCCGCCGCGGCGCCGGTGCCGAGGCCGGCGCCCGCGACACCGAGGGTGACCGGCACGATGAGCTGGGCGGCGGAGTGCCAGACGTCGCCCAGCACCAGCTCGCCGAGCCGGTCCGGCATCAGCAGCAGCGCCCCGCCCCACAGCAGCGCGGCGACGGCCTGCCCGCCGCCCAGCAGGAGGCAGAACCTGCTAAGGCGGTGCGGGGACCGCCGCAGCACCCGTGCCGCCTCCGCGACGGTGACCAGCGACAGACCCATCAGCACGGCGAGGAACGGTCCGAGCAGCAGCTCGGCGCCCCGCACCGCGCCCACCGCGCCGACCCCGGCGATCGCGCCGAGCCCGTACGCACGCAGCTGGCTCGCGCCGCTGAGGCTGACGTTCTCGACCAGGTACCGGTAGCCGAGGTCGCGTTGCTCGCGCAGCCACGCGCGTGCCCGGGCCGTCCGGGGCAGGATGCCGGACTGGACATAGCCGTACGCCGCGGCCACCGTGGCGGACGCGCCCCAGGCGAGCACGAAGGCGGCCACGCTGCCCACGCGGGCCGCGACGACCATGGCGGGGACGAGCGCGACGCCCCATACGACGTCGTTGACGAACGCCTTGCGCCCGGTGCCGGCCGCGAAGAACGCGTACCGCCAGGCGTCCTGGAGCAGCAGCCCCGGCAGCATGACGCCGAGGCAGGCGAACGCGGGCCCCACGCGCCCGCCGAGCGCGAGGCCGGCCACCAGACAGGCCGCGCCGATGGCGGCACCGACGCCGAGGGCGGTACCCGACGACCGGGCCACCGCCCCCCGCCAGGACGCGTCGGACACACCGCTGAAGCGCACCACGAGCGGATCGGTGGCAAGCCCCCGGGAGACGTTGAGCACCACGCCGTATGTCACCCAGGCGAGGCCGAACACGCCGAACGCGGTCACCCCCAGCGAGCGGGCCACATAGATCCCCACCGCGAAGTTGCTGATGCTGGAGGCCGCCTGGTCGGCCAGCCCCCAGGACAGCCGGCCGGCGAAGGCCCGCCGGGCGGATCCCGCCGGTGCCTTCGCCTTCTCCTCCTCGGTGGTCATCCGCGTCATGCCTTGATCAGACCGGCGCCGTGCAGGGCGTCGGCCGCGGCGGCGACGGTGTCGAACGGCAGCCCGGACCGCTCGGCGACGTCCAGCAGACTGTGCTCGCCGTCGGAGAGGCTGAGCACCCAGAGCATGGCCATCTGCGTCTGCTTGGTGTCACTGCGCCCGCCGAGCGCGTCGTACAACCCGCGCCGGCCGAGCTGCGGTTCGCCGTAGGGGCTGAGGTTGAGGTACCTCCGGTTGCGGTCGAGGACGCCGAACGCCTCGCGGCAGACGGCGAGGGTGTCCGCCATCGCCTCCGGGGAGACGAAGTCGGGGTTGTCCGCCGAGGTGTGGTACTCGGGGTAGCCGGCGTACGGGGTCCGGCTGAGCGAGCCCACGCCGAGGTCGAACCCGGGCGAGCAGTACTGCCGCTCGTCGTAGCCGTACGGAGTGAACTCGTTGATGCTGTGCGGGCGTTCGGAGGCGGCCAGCACATGCCCCATCACCCGGTCGATCTCCGCGTCGCCGCGCCTGCTCCGCTTGTACGTCAGCCGGCCCGAGTCGCCTGCGCAGGCGAGCACGAGGCCGTGCTTGACCCGCTCGATCCGCTCCGCGTTGCGGGCCAGCCAGGTGATCGCCCCGATGGTGCCGGGCGCGTAGATGAACCGGTAGGTGTAGTACGGCTTCTCGTCCGCCAGAGCCCGGGCCAGGTACGTCGCCACGGCGATGCCGGCCAGGTTGTCGTTGGCCAGCGACGGATGGCAGACATGGCAGGAGACGATCACCTCGTCGGCGACCTGCCCGGGGACCACGTGCTCGGCGTAGGTGAGGTGGCCGTCGGCGAGGGTGGAGTCGATCCGTACCTCGTAGTCGCCCTCCGGCAGCGCGTCCAAGGTCTCCTGGGACAGACAGAAGCCCCACTCCGGCTGGTAGTAGCTGGTGCGGTACGGCACCCAGCTCGGGTGTTCCGGCAGGGTGTGCAGGTGTTCGCGCAGCTCGGTGAGCGGCATGGTCGTCGACACCGGCACGCTGTAGCCGAGCACGTGCAGGCTGGACGCGGCGAAGTCGACGACCCGGTTGCCGGCGGTGTCGGCGATGTACGCGTCCCGGATGTTCCACTCCTGCGGCACCGTCCAGTCGAGCACCTGCGTCCCGGTCGGCACCTCGTGCACCTGGAGCGGGACGTACTCGCCGACGATGTCCAAGGTGGCGCGCACACCGTCGCCGGTGATGCTCCGGCAGAGCGGGTACAGCCGCTCCACCAGTGCGTGCATCTCCTCGCCGACCGCTGTCACCGGCGCCACCGCAGGGTGTCGTCGACGGTGCCGGCGTCGGACGCCGCGCGCAGCACGGCGAGGCGGGTGAAGCGCCGCTCGAAGTCCTCCTGGGTCAGCCCGTGTTCGCGGTAGGCGTCGGCGAGTTCGAGCGCGCCCCGCTTCACCGTCCACTCGCAGTCGAAGCCGGGGATCGCGGCACGGAACCGGGAGAAGTCCACCCGGTACGAGCGCGGATCGGCACCGGTCTCCCCGGTGATCACCACCTTCGAGCCGGACACCGCCTCGGCGACCTGCTCGGCGATCTCGGCGACCGTGACGTTGTTGGTCTCGCTGCCGATGTTGAACGCCCGGTCGTGCACCGCCTCGCGCGGCGCGGTCAGCGCGGCCGTGAAGGCCCGTGCGATGTCGGCGGCGTGCACCAGCGGGCGCCAGGGGGTGCCGTCGGAGAGCACCAGTACCTCGCCGGACAGCAACGCGTGGCCCACCAGGTTGTTCAGCACGATGTCCGCGCGCAGCCTGGGGGAGTAGCCGAAAGCGGTGGCGTTGCGCATGTACACCGGGCTGAAGTCGCCGTCGGCCAGCGCGTGCAGGTCGTCCTCCACCCGCACCTTGGACTCCGCGTACGGCGTCACCGGGCGCAGCGGGGCGCCCTCGCCCACCAGCTCGTCGCCGCCCGCCGCGCCGTAGACCGAGCAGGTGGACGCGTACAGGAAGCGCCGCACCCCGGCGTCCCGGGCCAGCCGGGCAAGGCGCACGGACGCGTGATGGTTGATGTCGTAGGTGAGTTCAGGGGCCAGCGAGCCCAGCGGGTCGTTGGACAGCGCGGCCAGGTGGATCACGGCATCGACTCCGGCCACATGTTCGGCCGTGACGTCGCGCAGGTCCACCCGGTGCCCCGACGGGTCCGCGGGCGGCTCGCCCAGCACGCAGTCGGCGAACAGGCCGGCGTCGAGCCCGACGACCTCGTGCCCGGCGGCCCTGAGGACCGGGGCCATCACGGTGCCCAGGTAGCCCTGGTGTCCGGTCAGCAGTACGCGCAAGGTTCAGTCCCCCAGATTGAAAGTGCCCAGATGGAGCGTGAGTTTGGTGACGGCGAACGCCTCGGCGTAGCGCGCCTGGCATTCGATGCCGCGGATCCGGGCCAGCCCGAGAAAGGCCTCCCGGTCGTACCAGGGCCGGTGCCGCTGCGAGGGGTAGTGCTCCTGCAGCAGCCGCACCTTCCGCTCGGCGATCTCCGGCGACAGCGGCTGGTACGCCGACGGACGGCCGAGATCGCCGTCCCACTTGACGATCTCGTAGCCGAGGACCATGTGGTCGCGGAACGCGGTGGGTATCAGCTGCGCCAGGCCGCGGTGATCCTGGTGCGCGTCGTCGGTGCGCGGGGCCAGGATCAGCTCCGGCTCGGTCCGGCCACGCAGTTCCTCGACCGCGGCCTTGGCCTCCTCCCAGTACGCGGGCAGCCGGCCGTCGGGCAGCTTGTGCACGGTGATCCGCAGGTCGGCGCCCGGGCAGAAGGCGGCGAGCGCGGCCCGCTCCTCCTGCTCCCGATCGGTACCGCCGCCGGACAGCACCAGCGCGTCGACACGGAGGCCCGGCCGCGCGAGGCACAGCGCGAGCAGCGTGCCGCCCGCGCCGATGGCGATGTCGTCGCAGTGCGCGCCCACCGCGACGATCCGGTCCAGGGGCCCGGCCCCGAGCCGGATCACGCCCTGGCTCCGACGCTGTCCTGCTCCCACACGGCCCACGGGCGCTCGCCCCGGGCGTAGGCCTCGTCGAGCGCGGCCCGTTCCTTCACGGTGTCGGTCGGCTTCCAGAAGCCGCGGTGCTGGTGCGCCACCAGCCGCCCTCGCTTGGCCAGTTGGGCACATCCGTCGGCGACCAGGTCACCGTTCTCGGGTATGTGGTCGAAGACCTCCTGGCGGAGCACGAAGTAGCCGCCGTTCTCCCACAGCGGCATGTCGCTCACCGCGGTGATGCCCCCGACCAGGCCGTCCTCGCCCAGATCCACGCAGTGGAACGAGGACTGCGGCGGCACCACCATCATCGACGCACCGGCGTCGCGCCGGGCGAACCGGTCGATCATCTCCGGCAGCGGGGCGTCGGTGAGTACGTCGGCGTAGTTGGCGAGGAACATCTCGTCGCCGTCCAGGTGGTGCCGCACCCGGCGCAGCCGCTCCCCGATCGGCGACTCGATGCCGGTCTGCGCGAACGTGATCGTCCAGTCGGCGATGTCGGTGGACAGCAGCTCGGTCCGCCCGCCCCGCAGCACGAAGTCGTTGGACGTCGTCTCCTCGTAGTTGAGGAAGAAGTCCTTGATGTGGTGGGCGCCGTACCCGAGGCACAGGATGAACTCCGTGTGCCCGTAGTGCGCGTAGTAGCGCATGACGTGCCAGATCAGCGGTCTGGGCCCGACCATCGCCATCGGCTTGGGCACGTCGTCCGCGGCGCCGCTCCGCATCCGCATCCCGTAACCGCCGCAGAACAGTACGACCTTCATGCCTTGACCTCGACAATGCTCAGTTCCGGGATGGGGAAGACCAGCCGGCCGCCCCAGTCGTGCACGAAGGACAGCTGCTCGACCAGCTCGGCCCGCAGGTTCCACGGGAGGACGAGCACATAGTCCGGTTTGTCGGCGGCTATCTGCTCGGGCGGCAGGATCGGGATGCGGGTGCCCGGGGTGTACCTGCCGTGCTTGTAGGGGTTGCGGTCGACCGTGTACGGGAGGAGGTCGGGCCGGATGCCGCAGTGGTTGAGCAGGGTGTTTCCCTTGCCCGGGGCGCCGTAGCCGACGACCGTCTCACCGCGCTCGGCGGCCTCGATGAGGAACTTCAGGAGGTCCCGGCGCACCTTGGCCACCCGGGCCGAGAACTCGGTGTACCCGGACAGCTCCTGAAGACCGGCGGCCTTCTCCCGGGCCAGCACGTCGGCCACCCGCCGCGTCGGCTCGCCGGCCACCTCGGCGGGCCGGGCCCACAGCCGGATCGAGCCGCCGTGCGTGGGCAGCAACTCGACGTCCACGAGCGCCAGTCCGCCGCTCGCAAGGGCCCGGATCGCGGACGCGACCGTGTAGTACTGGAAATGCTCGTGGTAGATCGTGTCGTACTGGTTCTCCTCGATCAGGGTCAGCAGGTGCTGCACCTCGATGGAGACCCAGCCGTCGTCGGCGACCAGGGCGCGCAGTCCCTTGGTGAACCCGACCACGTCCGGGATGTGCGCGTACACGTTGTTGGCCACGACCAGGTCCGCCGGGCCGTGCTCGGCACGGACGGCGGAGCCGGTGTCCGGGCTCAGGAACTCCGTGAGCGTGGGCACACCGGCGTCCCGTGCCGCGGCGCCGACGTTCACCGACGGCTCGATGCCCAGGCAGCGGATCCCCCGGTCCACCACGTGCTTCAGCAAGTACCCGTCGTTGCTCGCGACCTCGACCACGAAGGCCCCGGAGGCCTCGGAGCCCTGGGGGCCGAGACCCACCCGCTGGACGGCGTCGGCGACGAAGGCGCGCGCGTGCTCCACCCAGGAGGTCGAGAACGAGGAGAAGTACGCGTACTCCTTGAACGTCTCCTCCGGCGTGATCAGCGGCGGGATCTGCGCCAGCCAGCAGTCGGTGCAGACCCGCAGGTGCAGCGGGTACGCGGGCTCCGGCTCGTCCAGTCGGTCCGCGGCGAGAAAGCTCTCGCACGGCGGTGTCGCCCCGAGATCGACGACGCTCGCCAGCGTCGCCGAGCCGCAGAGTCGGCATCGTGTCATTTACTGCCCCCCATTGATTCGGTCCCCGATTGATTCCGTCCGGCCCGCGATCGCGGAGCGGTACCCCTCCACCAGGCGCTCCAGGCCGACGGCCGGGCTGAAGCCCCGCTCGTAACGGCGCCGGGCCGCCCGGCCCATCTCCCGGTTGCGGGCTCGCTCCGCCGTGATCCGGCGTAGGCGATCCGCGAGCGAGGCGGCGTCGCCCGGCTCGTGCAGCAGCCCGGTCACCCCGTCCTCGACGAGTTCGACGAACGCGCCGTGACCGGCCGCGACGGTCGGGACCCCCGCCGCCATCGCCTCCACGACCACCAGGCCGAACGCCTCCAGCCACGTCGAGGGAGCCACCACCGCGACGGCACGCGCGACGGCCTTCCGGCACTCCGCCGTGTCGTACAGGCCGACGTAGCGCACGTCGTCCCGGCCCGCCGCCCAGGCGGTCACCTCCGGCTCCAGCGGCCCCGAGCCGGCGATCACGAGCGGCACGCCCACACCGCCGCTCGCCGCGATCTCGTCCCACGCGGCCATGAGCAGCCGCACGCCCTTGGCCTCCGCGAGCCGGCCGAGATAGAGCAGATGCTCGCCCGCGCCCTCTCGGCACGTGCCGGGGTCGGGCACGAAGTTGTGCTTCACCGCCAGCCGCTCGGGCGGCATGCCGGCCCGCACCAGGACGTCGCGCTGCGCCGCGGAGATGCAGAAGAACCGCTCCACACCGGACCACCAGCGCCGCCGGTTGACGGACAGGCTGACCGCGAGCGGCACCGTCGCCAGCCGGGAGCCGCGGTAGCAGCCGTGCCGCACGGCGGGCAGCGGCGTCGACCCGACGCACGCCGTGCACGGCCGGCCGTCCCGCTGGAGCGTGCCGGGCGGGCAGACCTGGGTGTAGTTGTGCAGCGTTGCGACGGCCGGCACACCAGCGTCGGCGCAGGCGGCCAGCACCGCCGGAGACAGGAGCGGGAAGACGTTGTGGACGTGCACCACGTCCGGCCGCTCGGTGCGCAGCCGGGCGGTGAGCTCCGCTCGGACCGCCGGGTTCCACGGCACCAGCAGCGGTATCGCGGCCTTGCCCAGCAGGGACCGGGCGGCGATCTCGTCGCTGCGCCGCTCGAACACCTCGACCCGGTGGCCGGCCTCGCGCAGCAGCGCCACCTCCTGGTCGACGACCTTGTTCTCCCCGCTCGGCTGTGCCGAGGCGTAGCGGTTGTGCACCACGAGTACGTGCATGCTCAGGTCACCTCCGATGTCCGGGCCCATCGCGGGACACGTCGTGCGGGTACTTCGGGCGTCGCAAGGGGAGGAGCCTCGGCAGGTGCCGCCAGCAGCGAGGCCGCCACGGCCAGATGCAGCAGATACGGCGAGGCGTCGCCCAGTCCGGCCTCGGTGTACGACGCGATCGCGCAGTAGCTGATCAGGAAGATCGCGCAGGCCCTCTGCAGCGACGGCGGCCGCAGCAGGGCGACCCCGCCCAGCACGATGATGATCGCCGCCACCAGAGCCACGCCGGTCATCCCCTGCTCGTGGTAGACGGCCAGCCAGCTGTTGTCGATCGGCAGCCC
Organism: Streptomyces sp. NPDC055506; assembly: GCF_053643595.1. Classification (NCBI taxonomy): domain Bacteria; kingdom Bacillati; phylum Actinomycetota; class Actinomycetes; order Kitasatosporales; family Streptomycetaceae; genus Streptomyces; species Streptomyces sp. NPDC055506. The sequence goes on from NZ_JBSHKH010000005.1 coordinate 124,969, forward strand.
GCCGAACGACTTGTCGCCCAGTCCCGCGCCGAACAGGAACTCCGAGGTCGACCGGGGCGCCGCCAGCAGGGCGTCCCAGACCTTCGCCCGGCCGGTGAGGCTGGTGAAGTTCTCCTGGCTCTGGCCGCGCAGGAACCACGCCTGCAGCGCGGAGGAGAACCCCACCGCGGCCACGGCGGCGCAGAGCACCGCCCAGGCGAAGAACCGGCGGGCGGCGGCACTGGTCAGGACGAGCGAGCCGATCGCCAACGCCAGCCCGGTGAACAGGCCCAGCGTGGCCGTCCGGGTGTGGGTCAGCGCGAGCAGGACCAGTGCCGGCACGACGACCACCGCCGCGCTGACCCTGTCGGTCCGGCGGCCCAGCACGAGCAGCACGGTGAGCCCGATGATCACCGCGGCGTACTGCCCGATCTGCGGCGGGGTCAGCGGCCACAACGCGCCGACCAGCCGCCCGCCGTAGAGCTCGGGCATGGCCGCGCCCGGTGAGATGAGCAGGCCGGCGGCGACCGACCCGAGCACCGCGAAGTACGTCCGGATGTGGTGCCGTACGAACGTGAAGCCACCGTCCCACCAGCGGCTGAGCAGCCACAGCGTGGTGACGAAGAGGGCCAGCCGGGCGCAGCGGAACAGCGCCCCGAACCCGGACTCCAGGCTCGCGCTGGAGATCACGCTCACCACCAGCAGCAGGGTGAGCAGGAACACGAAGGCACTGGCCCGGATACGCAGCCGGAGATTGACGGCGAGCGCCAGCGCGAACGCGGCCACCAGCGCGCCCATGGTGACCATCTGGATGAGGGAGCGCGGCAGCGGGACGATGGTCTTCGCCCCGGCGGAGCCGAGCGTGTTGAGGATCAGCAGCCCCCAGGCCGTACCCACGATCCTCGACGTGTGGTCCCTGTGGCCCGGGCTCATCTCAACCACCGTCCCGCGCGCGGAAGGTGCTGCCCGCGTCCTGCCGGTACGGCGTGCCCTGCCACTGCCCGAAGTCGAGCACCCGGCTCGGGTCGTGGGCGACGAACTTCCATGGCCCGACGTAGACGTTGTCGTGCCAGTGGTTGTGCTGCTCGCGGGTGATCGCCTCCGCCACCCGCTCGCCCTGGTAGGGCGACCAGTCCGGATAGGTGCCGTAGTTGGCCAGCACCGCCATGCGGTCGCACTTCACCGTGCACCCGACGACGGAGGTGTCCAGCACGAAACGGTTGTGGTGGATGTCCACCCGCTGGGTCTTCCACCGGCAGTCGGCGTAGAGCGGTGCCGTGGCGATCGCCGGCCGCGCGCAGCGGTCGGTGTCCTTCACCAGCAAGGTGCAGTCACCGGAGGAGGTGTTGGCCGGGCTGTTGCAGAACCGGTCGGCGTTCTCCCACAGGGTGATCCCGGACCAGTTGTCCTCCAGCACGTTCCGGTAAATCTCGATCTTGTCCGTACGGGCTCGGATCCTTGGTTCGCCGCCGGACTCGGACAGATAGACGGTCGCGAACGGGAAGTTGTCGCCGCGGTCGGCGGATCTGCGGCCCTCGACCCGGTTGTTCCGGCGGATCGTGTTCTTCCGGATGACCGCGTTGTAGCTGGTCTCGTAGATCAGCGCGGCACCGTCGTTGGCCTCGAGCACGTTGTCCTCGATGCGGAAGTCGTTGTTGTTGGTGTCCGCCCACAACCCGGCTCCGCGGTTGTCGTGCACCCAGTTGCCGCGCACATCGGCGCCGTCGACGGCCCAGAACTTGACGCCTCCGGTGCAGCCGCAGCCCTCCCGCCGCCGTTCCCAGTCGTCGGTGTTGTTGCCCACGATCTCGTTGCCCTCGACCACCAGGCCGCTGATACGGCCGCCGGTCTTGTACGCGTTCATTCCGTACTGCCCGTTGCCGCGCAGGCAGCTGGCGCGGACCCGCTGGCGGGCACCGGCCATCAGCCCGGCGCCGGAGTTGTTCTGGATCCTCGCGTGCTCGATCACCCACCCGTCGGCCGAGTCGTGGTTGACCACGCCCTCGTTGTGCGGCGCGACGAAACCCTGCACGGTCAGATGGCGGACGGTGACATCGCGGGCGGTGCCGCCGAACGCGTACTGGTTGGTCTTCCGGCCGTCGAGCACCGCGCCCGGCGCCCCGAGATAGCTGTTCCCCTTCTTCGGGATGACCTGGGCGTAGCGGTCCGGCTCAAGCCTGTGCTTGCCCGGCCGGAGCCAGAACGTGGTGCTCGGGGGGCTGCTCTTGGTCTTCGCGGCCAGGTCACCGACCACCGTGGGGTCGACCGTCACCGCGCCCGCCGGCGCCTTCGCCGGCCCGGCCGGGGGCTCGGAGCACACCCGGGCCACGGACGTGGACGACGGCGCGGCGGCCGGCTTCGCCCCGGCGTCCGACGCGCTGTCACAGCCGGTCGCCGCCAGCAGGGCCAGGGCCAGCGGTGCCGCCGATAACGCCCGGAGCCGCCACTTGATCTCCACGAGCCCCCCTAGCCGCGGAACTTGAGTACGGTGGTGAACCCTTCCGCGCCGTCGGCGAAGCCGGTGCCGACCAGCGTTGTGGCGGGTTCCTTGCGTCCGAAGCCGGCCGAGTACCAGCCGAGCGGCGGCTCCGTCTCGCCGCGATGCGCCCGCCAGGTCAGCTGCCCGGGCAGGTCGAGCACGGCGGAGCGGTCCTCGCCGTCCCGGGTCCAGGTGAGCACGGCCCGGTTCCCTGCCAGGTCCGCGGTGATCGCCGGGCCCAGATGGAACGCGAGGCGCACGGCCCTGAGGTCGCCCCGGACCTCGTCGACCACCCGCAGCTCACGGCTCGCGGCCGTCAGCTCCACCCGGCGGCGGTGCACGGAGCCCTGGTAGCCGTCGTGCTCGCCGCTCCAGCGGGCCACCTCCTCGCCGGAGGTGTCAGCGGCCAGGACGCGGGTCTCGGCGTGCCGGGTCCACAGGAACGGACCGCCGGAGACGGACTGGTCAGCGCCGTCCAGTTGCAGGGTGTTGTGGCCGAGGGTCGACCGGAAGTACCGCCGCCACTCGGGCTGTCCGTGGTAGCAGTACGTCCCCGGGTCGGCGAGCACATCGACCCCGTCGTGCCGGACCTCCACGGACAGCGCGTCCGCGTGGGCGTGCGCGGCGATGGACAGGAACCCGTGCGGACCGCCGTCGCAGCGGCACCAGATCTCCCCGGGACCGCGCAGGATGGTCATGCCCGCGTCCGCGAAGTGGGCCGGACGGCTCACCGGGCGGGCCACGGCCGGTTCAGCGGGCTTGATGAGCGCGGCCAGCAGCGGGGTGCGCACATCGGTGCCGGTCACCGCCGGCCACCAGGCGAGCCGGCCGAACACGGCGTCCCCGGTGGCCAGCAGCGAGGCCCAGCGGTCGGTGCCCGCCCCGTCCACGACCAGACCGTGCCCGTCGTCCGAGTCCCCCTGGCGCGGCGGCCGCAGCCGGTTGTCCACGACGGCCGCGAGCGCGTCGGTCATCCGCAGCAGCACGAGGCGGACGGTCGCGGGGACCGGCACGCCCGTGGCATCGGCCTCGGCCACCGCGGCCAGACCGAGCTCCAGCACCAGCCCGTGGTACTCGCTGGCCAGCTCGCGGTTGAGCCCGGAGCGGAAGGTGTTGCTCCGCAGGTGCCGCTCCAGCGACCGCAGCGCGTCGGCCCGCCAGCGCGCCGAGGAGGGGAACCAACCGAACGCGCAGGCCGCTGCGAACTGCCCGGCGGTTTCGGCGATGACGTGGTTGTTCGCCGACGACCCCCGGCTGGGGAAGGCGGCCAGCCAGCGCTGGTGGTGCCAGATCTGGTTCAGCGCCACCGCATTGCCCTCGAACAGCCCGGCCGCGCCCGGCCAGCCGTCGAGCAGCCGGCGGATCCACACCCAGGACAGCAGCCGGATCCCCAGCTCGATGCCGCTGATCCAGTGCACTCCGCGCAACGGCGGGTTGGCCGCCCACCACGACCGTAAGTGCGCGGCCACTCGGTCGGCGTACCGCTCGTCCCCGGTGATCGCGTAGGCGGCCGCGAGCACGGTGAGGTACTGATGCCGGGACGGCTCCCAGATCTGCTTGATGTCCCCGACCGCGTCCTCGCTCCGGTACGGCACGTTGAAGGCGTAGCCCGACGGCGCCCGGCGCCCGGTCTTCGGGTCGTACGACCAGTCCGGGTCGGCCAGGTCGTCGCGGACCACCCCGAAGTACTCGGCGTGCCCGGCCATCAGCCGGTCCGCCTCGGCGACGAGGCGTTTCGCGGCGTCCGGTGGCACCGCGTCGAGCGTCCCCGGGGGCAGTACCGCGGTGAACCGGGCGCCGGTCACGCTCGGGCAGTCCGGCGGCGCCGACCGCCACCGCCGCCTGCGCACCGCGTCGCCCACCCGGCCGCCGACCTCCCGCGGTCCCATCCGGGACAGCCGACGTAAGTACCAGCCCGCGCTCATGCTCATCGCGCCCGCTCCAACGTCACCGGCACGCCGCCGGCCAGGCCGGCCCGCACCGCGAGGGTGGCCGACGTGGTGGCGACCAGCGACTCAAGCGGCACCGGCATCGGCCCGCCGCTCCGCACGGCCCTGACGAACGCGGCCAGTTCGGCGTTCTGCCCCTTGTCCCGGGCCTGGGGCAGCCGCGAACTGACCCACCGCTTGCGGCCGTGGACCGAGGCACGGACGAAGTCGTCGAGCCGCAGCACCTTGCCGTCGGCGACCAGGTCCAGCGTCTCCTTGGGGAAGCCGGGCGCGCCGTTGGTGACGTAGCTGATGGTGGCGGTGGACCCGTCCGGGTAGCGCAGCACGACCTGGAGGTCGTCGTTGCCGGATGTGGCGACCGCATACACCGAGACCGGGTCGGCCTCGAGCAGCCAGCTCGCCGTGTCGATGAAGTGCCCGCCCTCACCGGCGAACCGCGAACCCTCGGTGCCCTGCTGGAGGTACCAGCTGCCCTGCTGGAGCCGGCCCGCGTTGACCAGGTAGCGCAGGCTCGCCGGGCCGGTCCGGGCGCCGAACCGCTTCTTGGCCTCGGTCAGCAGCGGCGCGAACCGGCGGTTGAAGCCCACCTGGAGCCGGTCGTTGCCGGACTCCTCCACCGCCGCGAGCACGCCGGCCAGCTCGTCCTCGGTGAGCGCCAGCGGCTTCTCCACGAACACCGCCTTGCCGGCCAGCAGCGCCCTCCGGGTCAGCTCGGCGTGCGAGCTGTGCCGGGTGACCACGAACACCGCGTCGACGGACTTGTCGCCGAGCACCGCGTCCAGGTCGGTGGTCGCGTCGGCGAAGCCGAACTTCCGCTGCGCGTTGGCCCCGGACAGCGCCGTCGTGGTGACGACCGTGGACAACTCCACGCCGTCGCGCCCGGCCAGGTGCGGCAGGAGCATCGACGTCGCGTAGTTCCCCGCGCCGACGAACGCCAGCCGCACCGGCGCCCCGGCAGCCCGGGCCGGGCTCCGCTTCACCTTCACGGAGGGAACGGCCACCGCCGGAGCCTCGGCTTCCACCGCCTGTTCCGGGTAGCGGAACAGCACGGCCACGGCCTTCAGGTCGCCGTCCTTCAGGCGTTGGTACGTCTCGACGGCGTCGTCGAAGTCGGCGATGTGGGAGACCAGGGGCTCCACGTCGACGCGGCCGCGGGCGAGGAGATCGAGGAAGCACGCCAGGTTGCGCCGCTCGGTCCAGCGCACATAGCCGATCGGGTAGTCCCGGCCCTCCAGCTCGTACTCCGGGTCGTAGCGCCCGGGGCCGTAGGACCGCGAGAACCGGACGTCGAGCTCCTTCTCGTAGTACGCGTTCCACGGCAGGTCCAGACGGCACTTGCCGATGTCGACGACCCGGCCGCGGTCCCGGCACAACCGGGCGGCCAGCTCGACGGGCTGGTTGCTGCTGCCGCCGCCGGCGGCCAGATACACCTGGTCCACCCCATGCCCGTCGGTGAGTTCGGCGACGGCGGCCTCCACCGCCGCCGACTCGGGATCACCGCAGGCCGCGGCGCCCAGGCGCTCGGCCAGCTCGCAGCGCGCCGGGTCGGGGTCGACGCCGACGACGCGCACCCCCGAGGCGCCCAGCAGCTGCACCACCAGCTGCCCGATCAGCCCGAGGCCGATGACCAGGGCCACCTCGCCGAGCTGCGGCTCGCCCTGGCGGACGCCCTGCATCGCGATCGACCCGACGGTGCCGAAGGCCGCGTGCCGCGGTTCGAGCCCGTCCGGCACGGGGACGTAGAGGTGCTTCGGCACCCAGTTCAGCTCGGCGTGCAACGCGTGCTCATTGCCGGCGCAGGCCACGAGGTCGCCGGCCTTCACATCGTCGACCCCGGCGCCGACCTGCTCGACCACACCGCACAGCGAGTAGCCGAGCGGCGTGTAGGAGTCCAGCTTGCCCATCACCTTGCGGTAGGTGGCGGGCACCCCGTTGGTGGCCACGCTCTGCATGACCTTGGCGACCTGGTCCGGGCGGGAGCGGGCCTTGCCCAGCATCGACATGCCGGCCTCGGACACCTTCATGAGCTCGGTCCCGGTGGAGATCAGCGAGTAGGCGGTGCGGACCAGCACACCGCCCGGCTTGCACCCCGGCACCGGCACGTCGAGCACCGCCAGCTCGCCGCTCTTGTAGTTCTGTACAACCTGCTTCACTCGAACTCCCCAGAAGTCGCGCCGCGGTACCAGTACTCGAGGGTCAGCACATGCCATAGATGCTTGGAGAAGTCCTGCTGACCGGCGGCGTCCTCGGCGACCATCCGCCGCAGCGCGTCCCGGCGCAGGAACCCGGAGCGGACGAGCTCGCCGTCGTTGATCACCTCGCGCACCAGCGGCGCGAGATCCCGGCTCATCCAGGCCCGCAGCGGGGCGCTGAACAGCCCCTTGGGCCGGTAGACGATCTCCGCGGGCAGGATCGAGGTGGCCGCCTCCTTCAGCACGGCCTTGCCCTGCCGGCCGACGATCTTGCGATCGCCGGGAAAGGCGAAGGCGGCCTTCACCACCTCGACGTCCACATACGGCACCCGCACCTCGGTCGACGCGGCCATGCTCGACCGGTCGGTGTAGGTGAGGTTCAAGCCCGGCAGGAACATCCGGGCGTCGCCCAGGCACATGCGGTTCACGAAGTCGTCGAGGTGGTTGTCCTCGTAGATGTCCCGGTGCTCGGTGAGCACGTCGTCGACCGTGCCGGCCAGATCCGGGTTGATCAGGCCGAGCAGCTCGTCCTGGTCGTACATGGTGTAGCTGCGCCGGAACGCGGTCTCCTCCGGCAGCTCGGCGAAGGACAGGAACCGCTTCGCGAACCGCACAGAACGCAGCCCCCTGCGGCCGGTGGCGACCGGCAGCCGGCCCACGGCCGCGTACACCCCGCGCCGCACAGGTCGCGGAACCCGCTGATAGCGCAGCGCGAGCAGGTTGGCCAGGTGCTTGCGGTACCCGGCGAACAGTTCGTCCGCGCCCATTCCCGAGAGCATCACCTTGACCCCGGCCTCCCGGGCGGCCGAACAGATCAGGAAGGTGTTGATCGCGGCGGGGTCACCGATCGGCTCGTCCAGGTGGTACGTCATCCGCGGCAGCAGGTCGAGCACGTTCGGGGCGATCTCGATCTCCCGCAGGTCGACGCCGAACCGCTCGGCCACCTGCCGGGCGTAGCGCAGATCGTCCGGCATCGCCTCGAACTTGGCGTCCTCGGCGCGGAATCCGATCGTGTAGGCGGAGATCCCGGGCTGGTGGCGGGCCGCCAGGGCGGTCAGCCAGCTGGAGTCGAGACCGCCGGAGAGGAAGGTCGCCACGGGTACGTCGGAGAGCAGGTGCCGCCGGGTCGACTCCTCGACGACGGCGGCCAGATCCGGCAGCTCACCGCCGCGGGCCCGCTCACGGCCCTCGGCGGCGACGTCCTTCAGGTGCCAGTAACGGCCGCGCTCCACCCGGCCGTCGGGCCGGACCCGCAGCCAGCTCCCCGGTGGCAGCTTCTCCGCCTCGCGGTACGCGCACCGCGAGTCCGGCACCCAGTAGTAGAGGAGCGACGCCACCAGCGCCGCATGGTCCACCTCGAGAGCACCGCCGGTGGCGACGGCGAGCGCCTTGAGCTCGGAGGCGAACACCAGGCCCTCGCCGCGCCGGAGCAGAAACAGTGGCTTGATGCCCAACTGGTCGCGGGCGAGGACCAGTTCGCCGGTCCGCTCGTCGAAGATCCCGAACGCGAACATGCCGCGCAGCCGGGGCAGGCAGTCCGTGCCCCAGCGCCGCCAGGCCTCCAGCAGCACCTCGGTGTCGGAGGTACCGCGGAAGCGCACCCCGCCGGCCGCCAGTTCGGCACGCAGCTCGGGCGCGTTGTACAGCTCGCCGTTGTACGTCAGGACGAGGCCGCCCGAGACCATGGGCTGGGCGCCGGTCTCGGACAGGTCGATGATGGCCAGCCGGCGGTGCCCGAGATGCACTTCGCCGTCACCGGCGGCGTGGCTGTACCGGCCCGCTCCGTCCGGACCGCGGTGGGCGAGGGTGTCGGTGAGCCGGTCGGTCACGATCTTCCCGTCGGGCCATCGGTACGTGCCTGCGATGCCACACATGTCCTACCGTCCCTCCTGGTCGCTGTCGGGGACGCCCGCCGCCCTCATCGGCAGCCGCTCCGTCCGCCGCCGGGCTGTCCCGTTCTGCCGGGCCGGCCGCTCGTCGTGGCCGCGCAGCGCCGTGTGCGGGCCGTCCCACAGGGTGCCGTCGGTCCGGTCACGCGGATCGGGGTCGATCAGCACCACGCCGATCACCGGGATGCGCTGGTCCGCGAGCTGTCGCGCCACGGTGTGCAGCCACGCCGCGCTGCCGTGCCCGGCACGGACGACGAGCACGGTCCGGGTGCCGAGGTACCGCAGGTCGGTCCACGCCGTGCCGGGCGCCACCGAGCCGACGCCGAGCCGTAGTTCCTGGTGCGACACGGCCGCGGCCTCCTCGCCGCTGACCACGGCCGGGTCTCCCGGCTTCGGGCGGCGGCTCGCGAGCTGCCGGCCGGGCAGACCGTCGACCACGGCCACCGGCCCCTGGGCCGCCAGTGCCCCGGCGAGGTCAAGGGCGATCGCGCTCGTGCTGCGCGCACAGCCCAGTTCCAGCAGCGACACCGGTTCCGCGGAGCCCCGTACCGTGCGGGCCAAGGTCGTCGTGAGCCGTTCGCGAGTCGCCCTGGTCCGCCGGCGCTGCCAGATCCTGGGCCGCTCCGTACGGGGCAGCTCCGCGACGACCGAGGCGCCGAGGTTCGCCGCGATGTCCCGGCGCAGCACGGGGCGGTCCGCCACCACCGTGCCGACCGCGGCCACCGCGAGCCCGAGGACGAGCCCGAGGACGAGTCCGATCGCGGCGTCGGTGGCGGCGGCCCTGGGCAGTGAGTGCCGCACCGCGTGCGGAGCGTCCACGATCTGTGTCCCGGCGATGAGCTGGGGCGTGCCGACCCGCGCCTCCGCGGCGCGCTGGCCGAAGTCGGTGATCCGCGAGGTGAGTTCGGCCCGGCGGGCGAAGAGGGACTCCATGTCCGCCGACGCCTTCGGGTCGCTCTCCGGCGGTCCGTCTCCGATCGCCTTGTTGACCTGGGCGAGTTCGTCCCGCATGCGGTCACGCTGGGCGAGCAGGGTCTTGGCCTCGGCGTCCGCGGCTTCCCGGATCCGCTTCACATGGTCCGCGACGAACGCGTCGGCCAGGGCCTTGGCGCGGGCCACCGCTTCCGCGTCGCTGTCACCCGTCGCATTGATCTGCAGCAGGTTGTTGGTCAGGCCGGTCCCCGCGTAGTCCTGCATGAAGTCCTCCGGTTTTTCCGGGGACCCGAGAGACCGCAGGGCCTGGCCGGCGATCCGTGTGGTCCGCAGCAGCTCGACGTCGGTGCGGATCAGCGTTCCGGGGTCGTTCGGCTGGTCCTCTTGATGCGCGACCAGCACCTTGGTCACCGCGGTCGGCGGTGGCGGCAGCAGGATCGCCACCGCCGCGCCGACGAGCAGCCCCAGCAGCGCCATGGAGCACCACAGGCGCCGCCGTCTGCGCACCGCCACCACCAGCGACTGCAGGTCAAGCAGCGGAGCGGCGGCCGACTGCTCCGACGTCGTACTCGTCGTCACCGCGAACCTCCCGCCGCGTTGTCGCCGACCGCGAGGGCCGGAGCGGCGGCATCCCGAGGACGGCCGGCGGGCCGCGTCGGACGGGACCGGACCGTGCCGGCGAGGACGACGCCGACGACCTCGTGCCGGGCGTCCGCACACGCCTCGGCGATGCCGGTGAGTTCCCCCGCGGTCCAGCGGCCGGCGCTGAGCACGACCAGGGCACCGGACTCGTGGTCGCGGTCCGGCACCAGCGGCCGGTCCACCGAAACCTCCACCACCCGCAGCAGCGGATCGTTCTCGGCCTCGGCGACGAGCTGCCCGGCCGCCCGGTGGGCGATCTCGTCGCCGTCCGGGACGACGACCAGCAGCCGCCGGGGGGCCGGCAGTCGGTCCCGGAGGCGGGCGCACACCCGCAGGTAGCGGATCCGCCGTCCGGCCTCGTCGCCGGACGTCTGCGGACCAGGTATGTCCCATCGGACGTCGACGCCCAGCAGCCGGCGGATCCGGGCCCGCCGTCCGCCGTCCTCCGTCCGCTGCGCGGGTGGTTCACCGGGGACGTCGACGGTGCCCAGCGACTCCGAGCCCAGCGCCGCGGCGATCTCCGGTTCGGTGCGCGGCCGGCGGCTCATCCGCGCGGCGGTGAGATGGCCGATGATCGCGAGCAGGAAGGAGAGCAGTGCCCCGCCGACGACGAGCTGTGTCCTCGTCGGCGGTGCCTCGCCGGCCGGCCGGGCCGCCGGACCCATGACGACCATGCCGGCCTTGTCGGCGGCAGGGTCGGCCTCGTCCAGCTTCTTCACGGCCTCCTGCAGCGTGGTGCGCAGCTTCGCCAGCTCGGTGCGGGTCTGCACGCTCTCCACGGTCTGCCCCGGATCGGCCGCGTCGGCCAGCTCGGTGATGCGCCGGCTGGTCCGCACCACCATCTGCCGCAGTGCCTCGGGCCGCTCCGCCGCTTCGGGGTCGGTGTCGTCGCCCGCGATCCGCGCGGCGAATGCGACGAATTGCCGTGCGACCTGGTCGGAGAGCCGCTGGGCGCGCTCCGGGGTGTCGGCCGTGCCCGAGATCTTGATGATGTTCCCGTCGGCGGCCTCGGCGCTCACCCGGTCCCGCAGTTCGCCGCCGCTGACTCCGGTCCAGCCGAGCGTGGCGGCCGCGCGGTCGACCACCACCGAACTGCTCGCGATCTCCGCCTGGGTCAGCAGCTCGCGCTCCTCCCACGCCCCCGGCAGCAGTACCGATGCCGACGTCGTGTAGCGCGGAGGGAACAGCAGGGAGGTGCCGTAGCCGACGAGCGCGCCCAGCACGGCGAGGACGGTGAGCAGCCGCCCGCGCCGGCGGATGATCCGCCCGATCGTGACCAGGCGTATTGTTTCATCGCTCAACAGTGCGGCCTCTTCCCTGCCTGGTACGGGTCGCTCTCGACACCGGAGCGCGGTCACGGCAGGCAGCGGCGTAGGCGGCGAGCAGCGACGCCTGAGAGTTCCGCCAGGAGAGCGGCCCGCTGATCCGCTCCTCGCCGGTCTTGCCCATCCGGGCCCGCTTGTCCGGATCGTCCAGCAGCAGCGCGATGAGCTCGGCGAACCGAGCCTCGTCGTTGGCGGGCGCGTAGACGGCGGCGTCACCGGCGGAGACGCGCGCCTCCTTCAGGTCGAACGAGACGATCGGCCGGCCCATCGCCATGTACTCCAGGACCTTGTTCATCGTCGACACGTCGTTGAGCGGATTGCGCGGGTCGGGGGAGAGACACACGTCCGCGGTGGACAGGTAGCGCACCAGGTCGGCGTCCGGAATGCGCCCGGTGAACTCCACCTGCTCGGAGAGACCGAGCCGCCGGGACAGCTCCACCATCGCGTCGAAGGCGTCGCCGGCGCCGACGAACACCGCGTGCCAGTCGGTCCGCCCGAGCTCGTCGCGCAGCTTCGCCAGGGCCCGTAAGGCGTAGTCGACGCCGTCCTGCGGGCCCATGACCCCGAGGTAGCACAGCAGATGAGGCTTGCCGCGTTTCAACTCGGGCTCGGGCGGCACCGGTTGGAAACGGTCGGTAGCGGGCGCGCTGCGCACCACGAAGACGTCCTCGGGCCGCCGGCCGCCGCGGCGCACCGCGACGTCCCGGTAGCTCTCGTTCGTGGCGAGCACGATGTCCGCGGCCCGGTAGGTCAGCCGTTCCAGCGCGCACACGGCGCGGTAGAGCAGATCCTCGCCGCGGTCGAACCGGGAGAGGTACAGCTCGGGTACCAGGTCGTGCTGGTCGAAGACGAACCGCGCGCCGTGCCGCTTCATCCACAGTGCCGGCAGGAACAGCAGGTCGGGCGGGTTGCAGGCGTGGACCACGTCGACCGGGCCGACCTTCCGGGCCAGCCGGACCGTTTGCCACAAGGCCGATCCGTACTCCCGGGGATAGCCGGCGGGCCCGCCGGTGGCCGCGCGCAACGGGTAGCGGTGGATCCGCACCCCGTCGATCACCGCCTCCGGCTCCGTGTCCCGCTTGCTCCCCCGGGGACAGATGACGTGCACCTCCCAGCCCGCGTCGCGCAGCGTCGTGCACTCCTGCCACACCCGCCGGTCGAAAGGCACCGACAGGTTCTCCACCAGGATCAGCGCGCGCCGGTCCGTCCCCTGGCCGCCGGCCGGGTCACCCGACGATCTGTCACCAAGCAAGGCCCACGTACCCCGGTTCGGCCCGGCGCGCCTCGGCGTCGGGAAGGCGGATGAGGTCGACGATCACCGTGCCGTCGCCATGGGGCAGCGCCGACAGCACGGCCGGATCACTGCTCCCGACGAGGCACACCTCGGCGTGCTCCAGCACCTCGTCGACCGAGTCGGCGAGCAGCTGCGCCAGGTGCGGCAGCCGGGTCTCGATGTACTCGCGGTTGGCGCCGATCAGCCGGGAGAGGCTCACATTGGCGTCGTAGATCTTCAGTTCGTACCCCTTGCCGAAGAGCCTCTCCGCCAGCTCGACGAGCGGGCTCTCGCGGAGGTCGTCGGTGCCGGGCTTGAAGGACAGCCCGAACAGGCCCACCCGGCGCTTGCCGGTGCGCTCGACCAGCTCCACCGCGCGCTGCAGATGGTCGGAGTTGGAGGGCAGCACATGGGCGAGGATCGGCACCGAGACGTCGGCCCGGCGCGCCGCGTGGACCAGGCTGCGCAAGTCCTTGGGCAGGCAGGAGCCTCCGAAGGCGAAGCCGGGCCGCAGGTAGGCGGGGCTGATGTTCAGCTTGCGGTCGGCCAGGAACACGTCCATCACCTGGTGCGAGTCCACGCCGAGCGCCTGGCACACCGCGCCCAGCTCGTTCGCGAAGCCGATCTTGAGGCCGTGGAACGCGTTGTCCGCGTACTTGATGGCCTCGGCCGTCGGGACCGGCACCCGGAACACCTCGCCGGGCAGGCCCTTGTACAGCGCCAGCACGGCATCGCCGCTCGCCGGGTCGAGTTCGCCGATGACGGTCTTGGGCGGGTCGAAGAAGTCCCGCACGCTGGTGCCCTCGCGCAGGAACTCCGGGTTGACCGCGACCCCGATGTCCACCCCGGCCGTGCCGCCGACTGACTTCTCCAGGATCGGCACCAGCAGGTTCAGGCAGGTGCCCGGGAGCATGGTGCTGCGGAACACCACGGTGTGCCGGGCCCCCTGCCCGGCCCTCTCGGCCAGCGCGGCGCCGATCTCCTCGGTGACCCGCTCCAAGTACGTGGTGCACAGGCTGCCGTTGGGCTCCGACGGTGTGCCGACACAGACCAGCGACACCTCGCTGTCCATGATCGCCTCGCGGACGTCGCCGGTGGCGCGTAACGCTCCGGTCCGCACGACCTCGGCGATGAGATCGCCGATCCGTTCCTCGACCACCGGGGCCTTGCCGTCGTTGACCAGGTCGACCTTCACCTGGTTCACGTCCACCCCGACGACCTCGTGGCCCATGCCGGCCAGGCACGCGGCCGACACGCAGCCCACGTAGCCGAGCCCGAAAACACTGACTCTCATGACCCGTTCCTCCCCCCAGGCAGGCCTTCGCGGCCTGCGTTCAGCGCGCCGGCGGGACCGCCCCGCCGCTTCCCCCCGCGCATCAGTAGGCCCCCTGGCCGTGGAGCACCGCGCGTAGCGTTTTCCACAAGATCACTGTGTCCAGGGCCAGCGACCAGTCCTCCACGTACCGCAGGTCCAGCCGGACCGCCTCCTCCCACGACAGGTCGCTGCGTCCGCTGATCTGCCACAGGCCGGTGAGTCCGGGCTTGACCAGCAGCCGCCGCCTGATGTCCGGGCCGTACGCCGCGGACTCCTCCGGCAGCGGAGGCCGCGGACCGACGAGCGACATCGATCCGGTGAGCACGTTGAAAAGCTGCGGGAGCTCGTCGAGCGAGTACCGGCGCAGCACCGCTCCCACCCGGGTCACCCGCGGATCCCGGCGGAGCTTGAACAGCAGGCCCGCGCCCTCGTTGAGGCCGGCCAGCCCGGCACGTGCCCCATGAGCCCCGGCGACCATGGTGCGGAACTTGAGAATCGTGAACTCGCGGCCGTCCTTGCCCACCCTGCGCTGGCGGTAGAACACCCCGCCCCGGCTGTCCATCAGCACGAGCAGCCCGACGAAGACCATCAGCGGAGCGAACAGCACCAGCAGAAACGTTGCGCCTACTCGGTCGACGACTCCTTTGACCACGCGGCGGCCCCCGGTGAAGGCCGGCATGCTGACCCGCAGGAGCGGGATCCCGAGCACCGCGTCGATGTGCAGCCGTGGGCCGGCCACCTCCATCAGCACGGGGGCCACCACCATCTCGGCGTCGCTGCCCTCGAGGTTCCAGGCCAGCCGCTGCAGCCGGTCCGGTGACCAGTGCGGGTCCGGGGTGACCGCGACGACCCGGTAGCCGTCGCGGTGGACGTGGCCCGCGACGTCCGCCAGTCGGCCGACGACCGGTACTCCATCCAGTTGATCACCGTCGATCCCGAGGCCGTCCGTCGTGCAGACCGCGTCCACCCGCCAGCCGAGGTGCGGGAACTTGCGGGTCCGGGTGATCAGGTCGTGCACGGTGGCCGGGCTGCCGGCCGCGAGCACCGGTCTCAGGCACCGGCCTTCCTTGCGCTGTCGGTGCAGCCCGAGGCGCAGCAGATACCGCGCGGTCATGGTGACGAGCGCGATCGCGGGGATCGCGACGAAGATCCAGAGCTTGATGTTGCGCGAGGTGAGGGCGATGCCCCCGAGCGCCAGTACGACGGTCGCCGCGAACAGCGAGCGTCCGAGCCTGCGGAATTCCTCAGCCCCCTGGCCGAGCACTGCCGGAGCCCAAGCCCGGCCCACCGCGAGCGCCCCCAGCACCAGCAGCTCGGTGCCGAAGGCGAGGATTCCCCACTTCTCGTGCCAGTTGGCCGCGTCCCGCGCCCCGAAGAAGTTGCCGATGGCCGCCACCACGAAGGCGGTGGCCACGGTATCGCTGATGATCACGGTACGGCGGTACCGCTGCTCCCAATCGATCGCGGGCCGGCTGATCGCCCCGTCCGCCAGGCGCCCGCGCGCTGACGGATACGGGCTGGCTAATCCCCCCTGCCGCACAGAACCCCCCAGGTCCCCAGTGGCTCGACGTGCTCGCCCGACACTGTTCCTCCCCCTCCGGGAGGCCCCCGCCCCCCGCGCCGTTCTCCCCCAGGGAGGCCCCCGCCCCCCCCTCGTCGTGCGCATGACATGCCAGTGCGTACAGCGCTGGACCTATTGATCATTAAGGGTCGCCTCGTGCCCGAACAGCTGAAGCACGGTCAATCTAGACCATCGGGGCCAGTATGGAGAGAGGGTGTGTGGAATTTGTGTTCAAGCTTTGAGGGCGGATACATCGATCGGCGACAGCCGGTCGAACCCGATACCGAGGAGGACTGCTGATGCGCAGCGTGACCTATTCGATGAGCGTGTCACTCGACGGCTACATCGTCGGGCCGGACGGCGACTTCGACTGGGGGCTGCCCGACGAGGTCTTTCGCTTCTGGATCGACGAGATCCGAGGGGTCGGCGTCCACCTGATGGGACGGCGGCTGTACGAGACGATGCTGTACTGGGAGACCGCCGACCAGGACCCCTCGCTCGACGCCGCGGGGCACGAATGGGCCGCGCTCTGGAATCCGCTCCCCAAGGTGGTGTTCTCCACCACACTGTCCACGGTGCAGGGTCACGCCCGTCTGGCCTCCGGCGGCGTGGCGGAGGAGATCGAGCGGTTGCGGGCCGAGCCGGGGGAGGGCGAGATCGCGATCGGCGGCGCGACTCTCGCCGCCGAGGCGGCCCGGGCGGGCCTGATCGACGAGTACCGGACCATGGTCTACCCGGTACTCGTCGGCGGTGGCATCCCGTACTTTCCCCGGCACGAGCGCCGGGTGGATCTCGAACTCGTCGAGACCCGCACCTTCGCTTCGAGAGTCGTCTACCTCCGCCACCGCGTGACGCGCTAGCCGGCCTGCCCGCGCAACCGTTCGATGACCGGCGCGAACGCCTCCATGTACGGCTCCAGGATGGTCAGGTACGTGAAGCCGTAGCGCTCGCGCCGGGAGAGGACCTGGGCGGTGATCTCGTCCAGCGTGCCGACCAGGGTGACGGGAAGGTCCAGTACCTCCTCCGCCGTCAGGCCCGGTACGCGGTCCAGCAACGGCTGGATGGCGGCCTCGCGGTCCTCGGTGCCGATCACCACCTGCACCAGCAGATTCAGCTCGGCCGGCTCGGCGCGGCCCTCCGCGAACTTCAGATACCGTGCCACGCGCTCCTCGAGATCGTCCGCGCTGATCGGTGTCAACTGCCCCGTTGTGCTGCCGGGTGCCGTGCGCGCGCCGGTGAAGGCCGCTATGTCGGCGTGCCCGGCGGCCAGCCTCAGCATCCGGTCGCCGTTCCCGCCCACCAGCAGCGGCACCCGCGGCCGCTGCGCCGCCCGCGGCTGGTGCTCCTCGGAGGCCAGCAGGCGCTCCAACTCCTCCACGGTGCGCCGCAGATGGTCCACCCGCTCGCCCGGCGAGCCGAACGGCAGCCCGGCCGACTCGTGCTCGTCCCGCGCGTAGCCGGTGCCGATCCCGAGTTCCAGGCGCCCGCCCGTCAGCGCGTCCGTCGTCGCCACCTCGCGGGCCAGCAGCGCCGGATTCCAGAAACCGGCGTTGAGCGTGAAGGTGCCGAGCCTCGGCCGCTCGGTCGCCTCGGCCGCCGCCACCAGCGCGGGGAAGGGCGCGGGCATGCCCAGATGGTCGGGGACGAGGATCACGTCGTAGCCGAGTTCCTCGGCCCGGCGGCATTTGGCGCGCCACTCCTCGCCGGGGGCGGCCGTGAGCATGTTGATTCCGAAGCGGAACGGGCGCGGCATGAACTCTCCTCACCGGGAAGGGACTTGAGCGACTGCCGCGATTCCATCATTCGTGCGCGATGGCCGCCAGTACATTCATGCGGGATGCACGCAACGCCGGCAGCAGCGCGGCCACCACGCCCACCACCGCAGAGCCGATCACCACCGCGACGATCGTGCCCCATGGGATCGCGAGGGCCGTCATGCCCTGGAGCGCCAGCACCTGCTGTGTGCACACGCCCCACACCAGCCCCAGCGCCAGCCCCAGGACCGCGCCGAACACCGCGATCACCACCGACTCCAGCCGGATCATCCGCCGCAGCTGACGCCGGGCCAGCCCGATCGCCCGCAGCAGTCCGATCTCCCGGGTGCGCTCGACGACGGACAGGGCGAGGGTGTTGACCACGCCGAGCACCGCGATGATGATCGCCAGCCCCAGCAGCGCGTACACGAGGTACAGCAGAACGGCGATCTGGTCGTGCACCAGCTGCTTGTAGTCGGCCAGGTCCCGCACCTGCACCTGCGGATACGGATCCAGCGTCCGCTCCAGGTTCGCGCGCAGTTCGTCGTCGCCGGTGCCGGGGGCGGCGTTGACGTACAGCGCGGAGTCCTGCCCGCCCGGCGCGTACCGCTCCAGGGTGGCGAGGCCGAAGTAGAGCCCGCCCTGCGTGCCGAACCCCTCGGCGGAGTCCTGGTCGGTGAGGGCCCCGACCTTCAGCTCGGCCCTGCGGCCGCCCTGGAACTCCACCGGGACGGTGCTGCCCACGCGTACGCCGTGGTCGCGCGCGAAGTCCCGGTCCATGGCCAGGCGCCCGGCCGCCAGTGCCGACGCGGAGTCCCCTTGGACGTACGTGATGTTGGCGACCTCGTCGAGCCGCGGGTCGTAGGCGGCGGCGGTCGTCTCCACCCGGTCGCCGTCCGGCAGCCGCACCGCGACCGGCGTGAACCGCCCCCGCACGACCAGGCCCGCCCCGTCGGTGCCGCGCACCTCGTCGGTGACCTCCTTCGGGAACGGCAGGAAGTTGGTGTTCTGGATCACGAAGTCGGCGCCCAGCGTCTTGTCGATCTGCTGGTCGAAGGACCTGGTCATCGAGGCGCTCGCCACCGACATCCCGCCCACCAGGGCGAGACCCACCATCAGGGCCGCCGCGGTGGCCCCCGTACGGCGGGGGTTGCGCAGCGCGTTGCGCTGGCTCATCCGGCCGATGGACCCGAACAGCGCGGGGAAGGCCGCGCCGAGCACGCGGATCACCGGGCGCACCAGCAGCGGACCCGCGATCACGGTGGCGATCAGGGTCAGGACGACACCCAGCCCCAGCAGGGACGCCGCCGACGAGGTCCGGGTCGCCGCCGCGCACCCCGCGAGCGCCGCCGCCCCGGCAGCCCCGACGATCGCGCCCGCCACCGCGCGCACCCGCAGCGGCCGGCCCACCCCGGCGACCTCGGCGTCCGAGAGCGCGGCCATCGGCGAGACCCCCGCGGCCCGCCGCGCCGGGAGGTACGCGGCGACGAAGGTGACCCCGAGTCCGACGACATACGCCGTCACGGGCGTCACCCAGCCGATGACCATCTCGCCGGCGTCGATGTTCATGCCGAGCAGGCCCATCAGTTCGATGAGACCGGCCGCCAGCCCGATGCCCGCCGCGAGCCCCAGCGTGGAGCCGACCAGGCCGAGCAGGAGGGCCTCGACGAGGACCGAGCGGCGGACCTGGCGCCGGTCGGCGCCCAGCGCGCGCAGCAGCCCCAGCTCGCGGGTGCGCTGCGCGATGAGCATGGAGAAGGTGTTCACGATCAGGAACACGCCCACCAGCACGGCGATCCCCGCGAACCCGACCATCACGTACTTGATGACATCCAGGAATCCGCCGAGCTGTTCGACGTCCGACTCGGCCTGCTCGCCGGCCGTCCTGAAGTCGTAGGTGTGCGCGCCCAGCGCGGCGGCCACGCGCTGCTTGAGCTGCGCGTCGCTGACGCCCTCCGCCGCGTCGACCGCGATGCCGGTGGCGCCCCCCGGGCTGCCCAGCAGCTTCGTCTGCGCGGTCCGGGTGTCGAAGAAGACCAGGGCGGCGCCGGGGTTGGTGGTGGTGAACGTGACGATGCCGACGACTTTGACCTTGAACGACCCGGGCGGCGCGATCACGGTGAGGGTGTCGCCGATGCGCACGTCCTTGCGGCCGGCGGTCTCCGAGTCGAGCAGCGCCTGGGCCGGTCCGCGCGGGGCGTGACCGGAGGTCAGCTCCACGGGGCTGCGCTCGGTCGGGTTCCAGGCGGTGCCGAGTGTGGGAGCCCCGGTGGTCGGGCCCACCGGCTCGTTGTCCTCGTCGGCGACCGTGAGGCCGTCCACGTCCACCTCGGCCCGGGCCGCCGCGACCCCGTCGACCTGCCGCACGCGTGCGGCGAGCGAGGCCGGCAGGGTGGCCGTCCGGCCGGAGGGCACGGCCTCGTCGAGGTCCTCCTTGGGGCTGACCGTGACATCGGCCGCGGTGGAGGCGAACAGCCGGTCGAACGTACGGCTGACCGTGTCCGAGAAGATCAGGCTGCCCGCGACGAACGCCACGGACAGCAGGACGGCGAGCGCGGAGAGCAGCAGCCGCCCCTTGTGCGCCAGGAAGCTTCTCAGGGTCGCCTTGAGCACGGGTCAGTTCTCCTCGGCGGCCGGGGTGTCCTCGAACCGGGTGCGGATCGTGTCGAATCTCTTCATCCGCTCCAGCACGGCCTCCGCCGTCGGCCGCGGCGTCTCGTCCACGATCCGCCCGTCCCCGAGGAAGAGGACCAGGTCCGAGTGGGCGGCGGCGCCCGGGTCGTGGGTGACCATGACGACCGTCTGGCCCAGCTGGTCCACCGCCTCGCGCAGAAAGCCGAGCACCTCAAGACCGGCGCGCGAGTCGAGGTTGCCGGTCGGCTCGTCCGCGAAGATCAGCTCGGGCCGCGAGGCCAGGGCCCGCGCACAGGCCACGCGCTGCTGCTGGCCCCCGGAGAGCTGCGACGGCCGGTGCCTGAGCCGGTCCCGCAGGCCCAGGGTGTCGATGACCTGGTCCAGCCACGTCTCGTCGGGCTTCCGGCCCGCGATGTCCATGGGCAGGGTGATGTTCTCCAGCGCGTTCAGGGTCGGGATGAGGTTGAACGACTGGAACATGAACCCGATCCGGTCCCGGCGCAGCCGCGTCAGCTCGCGCTCCCTCAGCCCCGTGATCTCCGTGTCGCCGAGCCACACCTGGCCGGCCGAGACGGTGTCGAGCCCCGCCAGGCAGTGCATCAGCGTGGACTTCCCGGAGCCCGACGGCCCCATCACCGCGGTGAACCGGCCTCGCGCGACATCCACGTCCACCGAGTCCAGCGCGAGCACGGCCGTCTCGCCGGAGCCGTACGCCTTGGTCAGACCGCGGGCGCGGGCCGCGATCCCGTCGGCCGACGCGAGGCCGGGGGCGTGCTCCGCAGCAGGTGTGGACAAGGCCGCCTCCTCGGGGTGGATGTCCGGACTTCGTCGTCTTGCCCGAGGGTAATGTGACGCGGCCCACACTCGGTATCCTCCGCGAGTCGGAGTCCCGGCCTTGCCGGTGCTAGCGTCCTCGCGCTAGCGTCGAGGTATGGCGAAGACCCAGCTGAACGTGCGAGTGGACGAGGGCACCGCCCGAGCCGCCCGCGAACGCGCCCTGGCCCGCGGCATGAGCGTCAACCGCTACATCGAAGAGCTGGTCAGACAGGACACCGGCGAGGTGGGCCACACCTTCGTGGAGGCCGCCGCCGACTTCATGAAGCAGTACGAGTCCGTCTTCGCCGAGGAGTTCGGCGGGGACCGGGAGGGCACGCGCGAAGGTCGTCACTGATCCCTTGAACAACCTCGAGATCGATCTTGCCTGGCTGCTGATGCTCGCCGAGCACAAGACCCCGGGAGACCCCCAGGTCACCGACTGGGGAGCCCTCGTCGCCGCCGTCGCACGCCACCAGGCCGCCATATTCGACGTCCCCGTCTACGACAGCCCGCACGCCCGCGCCGCCGCGCTGCTCCAGCTGCTGATCCACGTCCCCGCCCTGGAGCGCTCCAACGCCCTGTTCGCCTCCGCCGTCGCCTACGCGTACCTCGTCGCCAGCGGCGCCAAGGTCGTCACCTCGCCCGAACAGGTCCGCGACCTCGCCAAGCTGGTCAAGAGCGGCGAGGCGTCCGTCCGGGACATCGAGCGGGAGCTGCTGCAGTGGAGCCTGTGACTACGAACTGACCGGGCGCCAGGCCGTGCCCAGTACGCAGTATGAGGCGGGCAGGACCGGCCCCTGTTCCGGCATCAGCACCTGCCGGTAGGGGCCGAGTTCGAAACCGGCGTCGCGCAGCGCCCGCACCGGCTCCCGCGACAGATGGCAGCCACCGGCCAGAACCGGCCACACCGTCCGGTCCAGCGCGCGCTGGCTGAAGGTCATCACCCGGCCGCCGCCCCGGCCGTGCTCGAAGAACCGCACCTCGCTGCCCGGCCGCAGCACCCGCCGGAGCTCCCCGAGCGCCCGGGGCACGTCCCGCACACTGCACAGCACCAGCGACACCACCACCGCGTCGAAGCCCTCGCTCTTGACCGGCAGCGCCTCGGCCGCACCAGGCACCACGTCCACCGGCACCTCTGCGCGCAGGGCGGCCTCCACGGCCAGCTGCCGCAGGCGCCGCTCCGGCTCGATGGCCACGACCTCCGAGACGGTGCCCGGGTAGTGCGCGAAGTTCAGCCCGTTGCCCGCGCCGATCTCGAGCACCCGCCCGGACAGCCCGCCGAGCAGCCTCTCGCGCACCCCGCCCATACCCATCCGGGTCTCGGCGGCGACGCTGATCCGGGCGTAGTAGCGGGCGAACAGCGGATGGTGCACGGCATCCCGCGGCACCTTGCCGGAGCGGAGCGGCATGGAGACCTCCCTGCGTGGCGGACTACCCGGATTGTCCCCCGCGGGGCCCCCGCGCACCCCTGCCGCCGACAACTCGACTAGCCCAGACGGACCCGGCCGAGCACCGGAAGGTGATCACTCCCGGTGGCGTCCAGGGCGGACACCTCCGTCACCTCGGCTCCTCTCCCCAGCACCTGGTCGATCCGCGCCACGGGAAAGGAGGCCGGCCAGCTGAACGCGAACCCCGAAGGAGGGGCGTCCAGTCGGGAGGTGAGCGGACCGAGCCCCCGGTCTTGCACCGTGCCGTTGAGGTCGCCGACCAGCAGGAGCCGGTCGGCCGGGTCGTCAGCGATCCGTGCCCCGAGCAGTGCCGCGCTCTCGTCACGTGCCGCCGAGGTCAGACCCGTCGGGCCCAGACGGACGGACGGCAGATGGACCACATACACCGCGAGCTTTCCACCGGGCGCGGACACCGTGGCCCGCAGACCCCTCTGCCAGCTCTCCGGAAAGCCCTCGGGCCGGATGTCCACGGGCCGCACGTCCGAAAGGGGCCAGGCCGACCACAGACCCACCGTGCCGTGAACCGCCCGGTGCGGCCGGGAGGCGCCCAGGACGTCCTGGTAGACGGGCCGTGCGGCGGGCGTCAGCTCCTCGACGGCCACCAGCTCCGCACCCGTGGCGCGCAGAGCCCGAGCGGTGCCGGAGTGGTCGGCGTTGTCATCGGCCACGTTGTGCTGCACGACCGTCAGGTCGTCGTGGGACTCAGAGGGCGAGGAGAACCACAGCCCGCCGAACATCCAGAACCAGACGGCCAACGGCGCCAGGCAGGCGAGCAGCCCCGCCTTCGACCGCTTGAACGCGGCGAGGCAGCCGAGCACAGGCACGGCCGCACCCAGCCACGGCAGGAACGTCTCCAGGAGACTTCCGAGCCGCCCGACCCCGTTGGGCACGGCGGAGTGCAGGGCCGACAGGCCGGCGACACCGACGGCGCCCGCGACGAGCCAGGCGTCCCACGACCGGCCACCCCTCACCCCGTGCTCCCTAGCCGAGTTCCGACGCCAGCAACGCGGCGGCCCCGGCCACCAGCGGGTTGTCGGCCGCGGCGTCCTCCTCCGGCTGGGTGGTCAGGACGGACATCACGATCGGCGGACCGTCCGGCGGCCAGGTGATGCCCACGTCGTTGTTGGTGCCGTACCGTCCCCCGCCGGTCTTGTCGGCGACCAGCCAGTCGGCGGGCAGCGCCTTGCGGAACTTCTCGGTGCTGGTGGTGTTGCGCAGCAGCCAGTCCGTGAGCCGCGCGCGATCCCGGGGCTCCAGCGCGTCGCCGAGCACCAGACGGGCGTAGGTCAGGCCGATGGCGCGCGGAGTGGTCGTGTCGGTCGTACGCCAGGGTTCCGCGCTGTTGAGTTCGGGCTCCCAGCGGTCGAGCCGGGTGACCCCGTCACCGATCGAGCGGCAGAAGCGCGTGACGGCGGTCGGTCCGCCCAGCTCCACGAGCAGCAGATTGCCCGCGGTGTTGTCGCTGAAGCGGATGGTGGCGTCGCAGAGTTCGGCGACGGTCATACCGGTCGCGACGTTCTTCTCGGTGACGGGGGAGTACCCCGACTTCTTGACGTAGCCCTGGGTGTAGCGGACGCGCTTGGCCAGGAACTCGCCGTCGCGGTCGAGGTCCCGCAGGACAGCCGCGGCGGCCAGCGTCTTGAACACCGAGGCCATCGGGAAGCGTTCGTCCGCCCGGTAGGCCACGGTCCGGCCCGTGCGCAGATTGCGGGCGTAGACGCCCAGCCGGGCGGTGTGCTCCCGTTCGAGCTTCCTCAGCCGTGCGGTGACGCCGCCCGTACCGGGTAACGCGTGGGCCGTGCCGCCGCCGAGCGAGAGAGCGGCGGCCGCGCCCAGGGCGAGGGCCGTGCGGCGGGACGGGCGTGAGTGTGTCGCGTGCAAGGCGTTCCCTCCAGAGGTGATCACGTACGTAGTTCAACACGCGATCACGTCCGCCCCGGTTTCACCGCGCGCCCGCCGGGACTGAGGACGCCGGGACTCAGGACGCCCCGGGCGCCTCCCGCACCCGGAACGCCTCCGCGTCCCACGTACCGTCCAGACGGGGCGCCAGCCAGTGCGGCGCGGCCGAGCGGAAGGCGGCGGGGGAGAGGACCCCGGCCCCGGCGGGCACGGAGCCCAGCAGCGGCGCTCCGGCCACGTCCGGCAGGTCCGCGAGATTGCAGCGCGCGGCGAGATCCGGAGCCGCGGGCCAGCTCCCGATCACGATGCCGGCCAGGTCGAGCCCACGGGAGCGGAGTTCACGCGCTGTCAGCTCCGTCGTGTTCAGCGTGCCGAGCCCCGCCGGCACCACGACCAGCACCGGCGCCGACAGCAGCCGGGCCGCGTCCGCCAGGGTCCCGCCGGCCGCGTCGAACCGTACGAGCAGTCCGCCGGCCCCCTCGACCAGCACCAGGTCGTGCTCGGTGGCCAGCTTGGCGGCGGCCTCCGCGACCTCCCGCGGATGCACCGGGGTACGACCGGCCCGGCGGGCGGCCGTGGCGGGCGCCAACGGCTCGGGATACCGGGCGAGTTCGGCCGTCGTCACGGCGCCCGCGAGCCGCGCGACCTCGGCGGCGTCCCCCGGTTCGTCCGGACGTACGCCCGTCTGGGCGGCCTTCAGCACGGCCACCGAACGGCCGGCCGCCCTCGCCGCCGCGGCGACGGCGGCGGTCACGACTGTCTTGCCGACCTCCGTGCCCGTGCCCGTGATCACCAGTACCGACATGTCATCCCTCCCGCGCCGCCGCGCACACCGCCCGCGCGATCCGCGCCACATCCGCGTCGCTCGTGATGTACGGCGGCATCGTGTAGATCAGATCGCGGAACGGCCGCAGCCACACGCCCTCGCGTACGGCCGCCTCGGTGGCCGCCTTCATGTCCACGGGGTGATCCAGCTGCACGACCCCGATGGCGCCGAGGACCCGCACGTCCGTCACACCGGGCAGTTCCGAGGCCGCCGAGAGCCCGTCCCGCAGCCCCGCCTCGATCCGCTTGACCTCCGTGAGCCAGTCCTGGCCGAGCAGCAGCTCGATCGAGGCGCAGGCCACGGACGCCGCCAGCGGATTGCCCATGAAGGTCGGGCCGTGCGCGAGCACCGGCACCTCGCCCCGGGAGATGCCGTCGGCCACCCGAGCGGTGCACAGCGTCGCCGCCATGGTCAGATATCCGCCGGTCAGCGCCTTGCCCACGCACATCACATCCGGCGTCACGGCCGCGTGTTCCGCCGCGAACAGCGCGCCCGTACGGCCGAACCCGGTCGCGATCTCGTCGAACACCAGCAGCACGTCGTGCGCGTCGCACGCCTCGCGCAGCACCCGCAGATAGGCGGGGGAGTGGAAGCGCATCCCGCCCGCGCCCTGCACCACCGGCTCGACGATCACCGCGGCCAGCTCGTCGGCGTGCCGCTCGATCATGCCGCGCAGGTGCTCGGCGTACGACTCGTCGTACCCGGCGGGCGGCGCGTCCGCGAACACCTGACGCTGGAGCACCCCGGTCCACAGGTCGTGCATCCCGCCCTCGGGATCGCACACCGACATCGGCTGCCAGGTGTCGCCGTGGTAGCCGCCGCGCCAGGTCAGCAGCCGCCGCTTGCCGGGACGGCCCAGCGAACGCCAGTACTGCAGGCACATCTTGACCGCGACCTCGACCGACACGGACCCCGAGTCGGCGAGGAAGACATGCTCGAGACCCTCGGGAGACATGTCGACAAGGAGTTTCGCCAGTCGTACGGCGGGCTCGTGGGTGAGCCCGCCGAACATCACATGGCTCATCCGCTCCAGCTGCCCACGCGCCGCCTCGTTGAGCACCGGGTGGTTGTACCCGTGGATCGCGGACCACCAGGACGACATGCCGTCGACCAGCTCTCCCGAGCCGTCGGCGAGCCGCATCCGCACCCCGCTCGCCGACTCCACGACCAGCGGTTCCTGCCGTCCGGGCATCGGGCCGTACGGATGCCACACATGCCGCCGGTCGAGCTCCAGCAGTTCGGGCACCGTCAGCTCGGGCGCCGTCCGCTCAGGCATTGGGCGCGAGGTCCGTTCCGGCGCCCCGGCGGCGGACGGCGACCAGGTCGGCCCGGGCATCGGCGGCCGTACGGGGCTCGGACTCCTGCGGGGCGGCGCCGGAGCCGCAGCTTCCGGAACCCTCGGAGCCGCAGACCCCGCCGCCGTCGTGGCAGCCGCCGGACCGGTGCTCGGGCAGCGTCACCTGGTCGGTGCCCTCCACCTCGAAGCCGGCGTCCGCGATCATCTCCAGGTCGGCCTTGCCGGCCTGGCCCTCGGTGGTCAGATAGTCGCCGAGGAAGATCGAGTTGGCCAGGTGCAGGGCGACCGGCTGCATCGAGCGCAGATGGACCTCCCGGCCGCCCGCGATGCGCACCTCGACGTCCGGGCACACGAAGCGCACCATCGCGAGGATCCTGAGGCAGCGCTGCGGGGTGAGGTTCCACTCCTTGGCCAGCGGGGTCCCCTCGACCGGGATCAGGAAGTTGACCGGAACCGAGTCCGGGTCCAGCTCGCGCAGCGAGTAGACGACGTCCACGAGGTCCTCGTCGCTCTCGCCCATGCCGGCGATCAGCCCGGAGCAGGCCGACAGGCCCGCGGCGTGCGCCTTGCCGACCGTGTCGACCCGGTCGGCGTAGGTGTGCGTGGTCGTGATCTCCCCGTACGTCGCCTCGGACGTGTTGAGGTTGTGGTTGTAGGCGTCGGCGCCCGCCTCGCGCAGCCGCTCGGCCTGCCCGTCGGAGAGCAGCCCGAGGCAGGCGCACACCTCGACGCCCTCGTTGTTCTCCTTGATCGCCTTGATGGTGTCGGAGACCCGGTCCACGTCACGGTCGGTCGGACCGCGTCCGCTGGCCACCAGGCACACGCGCTTGGCGCCCCCGGCCACACCGGCCGCCGCGGCGTCGGAGGCCTGGTCGGGTTTGAGCCAGGTGTACTTCAGGATCCCGGCCTGGGAGCCGAGCCGCTGCGAACAGTAGGAGCAGTCCTCGGGGCACAGGCCGGACTTCAGGTTGACGAGATAGTTGAGTTTCACCCGTCGGCCGAACCAGTGCCGGCGCACCTTCCCGGCCGCGGCCACCACATCGAGCAGGTCGTCGTCGGACGTCGCGAGGACGGCGAGTGCCTCTTCGCGGGTCGGCAGCTCGCGCCGAAGCCCCTTGTCCACCAGCGTGTTCAGCAGGTCCATGAGAGCCGATCCTGTCCTACGGACCCGCTCCGGGCCAAGGAGAGTTCGCACAACAGAGTCGCTTCGAGGTGTGGGTATTGCCACATACTGACCTGCTGGTGGTCCCGCTAGTGTCTGTGCACTGCCTACAAAATTCCCGGAGGACCACCCATGGCGTTCGGCTGGATCGACGAGCAGGCGCGAGTGCGCCGCCGCGCCGGACTCGTACGGACTCTGCGCCCCCGTCCGGCCGCCTCACCGCTCCTCGATCTGGCGAGCAACGACTACCTGGGACTGGCCCGGCACCCCGAGGTCACCGAGGGCGCGGCCCGTGCCGCGCGGGTCTGGGGCGGCGGTTCGACCGGCTCCCGGCTCGTCACCGGGAGTACCGAACTGCACGCGGAACTGGAAGCGGAACTGGCCGGATTCTGCGGTGCCGAGGCGGCCCTCGTCTTCTCCTCCGGCTACGCGGCCAACCTCGCGGCGGTCACCGCGCTGGCCCCGCACGGCTCACTGATCGTCTCCGACGCGGGCAACCACGCCTCGCTCATCGACGGCTGCCGGCTGGCCCGCGGTACGACCCAGGTGGTGGCGCACGCCGAGCCGGACGCCGTGCGCAAGGCGCTCTCGGCACACGAGGGGGCGGCGATCACGGTGTCCGACACGGTCTTCTCGGTCGACGGCGACGGGGCCCCGCTCGCGGAACTCGCGGCGGCCTGCCGGGAGCACGGCGCCGGGCTGGTCGTCGACGACGCCCACGGCCTGGGCGTCCTC